>NZ_JASDCY010000034.1:0-6824 GCF_030407675.1 Kocuria sp. APC 4018
CTTGGGGATGGGCAGCTTGTTCTGCAGGGTGTTCATCCGGCGGTAGACCACCTGGACCTCCTGCTTGGTGAGCTTGTTGTCCAGTCCGCGCAGCTGCTTGGTGAGCTTGTTCAGGGGCACCTGGCCCTCGCCGTTGCCGGACTTGATCACGTGGATCGGCACATTGGTGATGACCGGGCCGATGCGCCGGCGCTCCTTCTTGACGAGCTTGTCCACGCGGTTCACGGGGCCCTCGGTGATGAAGACCACGCCGGGGCGGCCCACGGCGCGGAACAGCAGGTCCTTGGACTTGGGGTCCATGGCGGCGGGCTCCTCCTCCACGATCCAGCCGCGCTTGAGCGTGGACAGCGCGGCACCGGCGGCACCGGGCTGACCCTCGATCCGGGTGAACGCGGCGCGTTCGGCGCGGCGCGACAGCAGAATCACGGCGGCGAGCACGGCGAAGGGGATGCCGATCAGGAACCACGTGATCCAGTTGCCCAGGGCCACGCCGATGAGCAGGAACACCAGGAGCACCGCGAGGCCGAGCAGGATCATCCACCACAGGATGTTGGGCTCGTTCTCGCGGGTCATCTGGAAGACCTGCTTCATCTGCGCGAAGACGCCGGGGCCCTTGGCGGCCTTGCGCTGCCGCTTCTCCTCGCGCTTGCGGTCGCGCTCGGCGGCCTTGGCCTTGGTGGACGTGGCTGGTGACACGGTGCTTCCTCGCAGTTGGTGGTAGGGGATCGGGGCCATTCTATCCGCTGACCGGGCGGGTCCGGCCCGGGACGCAGCGGCCGTGGCCCGGCGCGGGGGCCGGCCGCCCGGGGGACGACGACGCCGCCCGGGCGGGGGCGGCGTCGTCGTCGGTCCGTGGGTGGGCGGGGCCTCGGCCCGTGAGCGGGATCCGTCCGCCCGCGGGCTCAGCTCAGGCGGGCCAGCAGAGAGGAGGCCTCCTGGGCGGCGGAACCGGAGTCGTCGATGTGCGAGAGGTGCTCCGGGATCTCGCGCCCCATCTTCTTCATGGCCCGTGCCCACAGCTTGCCGGCGCGGTAGCTGGAACGGACCATGGGTCCGGCCATGACCCCCAGGAAACCGATCTCCTCGGCGGCCTTGGAGAGCTCCACGAACGTCTCGGGCTTCACCCAGCGGTCGATGGGGTGGAACGTGGGGCCGGGGCGCAGGTACTGCGTGAGCGTGATGATGTCGCAGCCGGCGTCGTGGAGGTCGCACAGGGCCTCGTAGGCCTCGTCGTCCGTCTCGCCCATGCCCAGGATCAGGTTGGACTTCACGATCATGCCGTGCTCCTTGCCCTGCGTGAGCACGTCCAGGGAGCGCTCGTACGCGAAGGCGGGGCGGATCTGCTTGAAGATCCGGGGCACTGTCTCCAGGTTGTGGGCGAAGACCTCGGGCTGGGCGTCGATGACCTGCTGGACGGCGTCCGGCTGGCCCTTGAAGTCCGGGATGAGGATCTCCACGCCCGTGCTGGGGTTCATGGTGTGGATGGCGCGGATGGTCTCCGCGTTGAGCCAGGCGCCGCCGTCCGCGAGGTCGTCGCGGGCCACGGAGGTCACCGTGGCGTACCGCAGACCGAGGTCCCGGACGGACTCCGCCACCTTGCGGGGCTCGGCCACGTCCACCATGCCGGGCTTGCCCGTGGCGATGTCGCAGAAGTCGCAGCGGCGCGTGCACGTGTCACCACCGATGAGGAAGGTGGCCTCGCGGTCCTCCCAGCACTCGTAGATGTTGGGACAGCCGGCCTCCTCGCACACCGTGTGCAGGCCGCGGCCGCGGGCCATGGACTTCAGCTCGGTGAACTGGGGGCCCATCTTGGCCGTGTTCTTCATCCACGACGGCTTCTTCTCGATGGGCACCTCGGCGTTGCGTGCCTCGACGCGCAGCAGCTTGCGGCCTTCGGGTGCGATCGTCATGCGTACTCCTCGCTGGTGGCGATGGGTGCTCCGTACCGCGCGGTGTCGGCGGGGGAGCGCTTCGACAGGTGTGGGCCGGGTCCCCTCAGGACACGGTGCTCGACGCCGCGCCGGGCGCGGGTGCCAGTCGCAGCGGCGGGGCCGGGGAATCGGGTTCGAACGGGACGCACAGATCGGACTCCCGTGCGGTGAGCTCCTGCTCCATACGTGCCACAACGTCCATCGGGTCGATGCGATTCCCGGTCTCCTCGCTCAGGGACGTGACGCCGGCGTCCGTGATGCCGCACGGGATGATCTTGCCGAACGGGCGCAGGTCGTTGGAGCAGTTCAGGGCGAAGCCGTGCAGCGTGGCGCGTTTGGACACCTGCACGCCGATGGCCGAGATCTTCCGGTCCGGACCGCGCTCGTCCGCGAGCACCCAGGCACCCGAGCGGCCCTCCACGGTGGTGGCAGGAACACCGAAGTCCCGCACCACGGCGATGATGACCTCCTCCAGCACGCGCACGAAGCGCACGACGTCCAGGGGGATGGGAAGACGCACGATGGGGTACCCCACCAGCATGCCCGGGCCGTGGTAGGTGAGCTTGCCTCCGCGGCCGATCGGCACCACCTCGGTGCCGTCCCACGGGTACTCGTGCTTCTCGGTCCGGCGCCCGGCGGTGTACACGGGATCGTGCTCCACCATGAGCACGGTGTTGCCGCGGGTGCCCGCCACGACCTCCTGGTGGACCTGCCGCTGGAGGTCCAGGCACTCGCGGTAGTTCACCAGCTCCGGGGCGAATCCGATGCGTTCGAAGTGCAGAGCCATTCGACCAGCTTATCCCTTCCCCCCACCCTGTGGATAACGTGAGCGGGCGCACAGCCCGCGCGGCACAGTGGTGGCATGCACACACACCGATCACGTCACGGGCACGGTTTCCCGCCGTCCGAGCCGCCGTCCGAGCCGCGGTCCCCGCAGACCGCCGAGGACCGCCCTGCCGCGTCCCGGCCCTCGGCCATGGACCGGGTCCGCGCGGCACGTTCCGTTTCCTCGCGGACACAGGACACGGGCGCCGCCCCGGCACCCGGGGGCCTCGACGCCGCCCCGGTGCCTCGGGAGCGCGACGACTCCGCTCGGCCAGCACCGGAGACGCCCTCGGAGGGGGACCCCGGCGGCGGTCCGGACGGACAGGTGCGTGGGCGCGCGGATGGAGACCCGGGTGGGCTCGCGCGAGCCGGGTCCAGCGGCGTCGTACCGGGCAATGACGGCCCGGGGCCCGACGCGGGCAACGGCGAGGTGGCCGGTGCCGCCCTGCTCGGGGGACTGGAACTTGCGGGCGTGCTGAGCGAGGGCGCGGGAACGCGCACCTGGCGGGCGCGCGAGTCCACCACCCGGGAGGAGTTCACGGTGACCTTCGCGGTCGCGGAGGAGCCGACCGTGCGCCGCGCTCTGGAGGCGCACTTCGCGGAGCTCGTGGCGGCGTGGTCCGAGAACCCGCACCCTCACCTCGTGTCCGTGCGGGCCACCCTGGAGCAGGACGGCCGGGTCGCGGGGCTCGTCACGGACCACGTCAGGGGCACGACTCTTGCGCAGCGCGCCCGCGAGGCGGGGCGGATCACACCGGAGGAGATCGCACCCGTGCTCGCGGCCGCGGCCCGGGGGCTCGGCCACCTCCACGAGCACGGCTGGGTGCACGGGGGTCTCAGCGCGGAGCACGTGATCGTCACCGCGGAGGGGCAGGTGCTGCTGGACGGCTACGGCGTGCGCCCGGGGCGCAGTGGCTTCCCTGCAGCGTGGGGCCACGGGGACCGCTCGACGGCGCCGGGGCTGCTGGACGGAGACCCGGAGGGCGCCCCCGACCGCACTGGGGGGACCGCGGCCGGCCCGGCATCCGGGGCCCAGGACGTGTACGCGCTCGGTGTCCTGGGGTGGCGGGCGCTCACCGGGCGCATGCCTGGGCCGGATTCGCACCGGGTTCCGCTCACCCTCATGGTGCCCTCCGCACCGCGGCACCTCGTGCTCATGCTGGAGGCCGCCCTCGCCGACGACCCGTCCGTCCGCCCCACTGCCGGGGAGCTCGCGGCCGGGTTCGCCGCTCCCGCGCCCAGGTCCGCGCCCGCGCGGCGGCCGCAGGAGCGTATGACCCCGGAAGTCATCCGTGCGGACGGCACCGTGGTGCGGTCCCGCCGGAGGTTCTCAGCCCGCGCCTCTGGCTCAGAGGGAGGTGACGTCCACCGCAGACGGGGATCGGGTGCGGCACGTGACCGCCGCAGGAGCACCACCCGCACGGGCACGATCCGCTCCGGTCGTTCGGCGAGGGGCCCCGAACGTCGTGCGAACACCGCGGGCGGGGCAGCCTCGGCCCTCGGGCACGGGGATGCCCGCGTCGGGTGGATGGGACGAGCAGGAAACCACCCGAGAGTGCTTGCCATGGTGGCGGCCGCGAGTCTCGCCACCCTGCTGGCCTGCGGCTACGCCGCGTGGACCGGATCAGACGGCGCGGGTGTGCACCCGGAGGCCGCGGCGTCGTCTGCGGCGGTTCCTGGCCCGGTGACTGCGGCGGACCCGGGAAGGGCGGCCGGCGCGGCCGGGGCAGTTCCGGGGACGGCAGCTGGCCCGGACGCGCCACCGACGTCCTCGGCGTCAGCCGGGCCCGAGCCGGCGGAGGGACGAACCGGGCGAACCTCGGGAGAGAGCGCCGATGGAGACGGTGCCGATGGAAGCCCGGCGGAACGCACGGGTCGGGAGGGCGGCACGCCGCACTCGGAGGCACCCGGTGCGAGGGCCCAGGACAAGGAGCGAGAAGCACGGGAGGCCGTCACGCAGCTCGTCTCCGCCCGGGCGGCGGCACTGGCGGCCGGTGACGAAGCCGCGGTCTCGGCGGTGTACGTCCCGGATTCGGCGCTCGCGGCCAAGGACCGTGACCTGATCCGTCGCGCCGCCGCGCAGCCTGCTCCGGGGACCGGTGAGACCGCCCTCTCCGGTCTCAGCATGGAGGTGGAGTCCCTGGAGGAGGAGGAACGGGTGCCGGGAGGGCGCCTCACCCCGGCGGAGGAGGCGCGCACGCGCACCTACCGCGCCGAGATCGTGACCCGCGGCTGGGACGGCGCAGTCCCCACGCAGGCCCACGTCCGACGTGACGGGGCGCGGGCGCGACAGGCAGTGCGCGTGACCGTGGTGTGGACGCCGGAGGGATGGCGTCTCGCGGACGTGGCCCCGCTGCCGTCACGGTGACCCCGACATGGAGGAACCCCGGCTCCCGCGGTCCAGAGGACTGCGGGCGCCGGGGTTCCGGAGGTCGAACCAGGCGGTTCAGATCACCAGAACACGGCCACGGCGGCGTTGATGAGCGCCATGCCGCCCACCGCGTGCGCGAGGCCCGTGGACACCGGCTCGTTGCGCTGGGTCTTGCGCATGCCGATGAAGGCGGCCACGAGCACCACCAGCAGGATCACGATCTTGACGGTGATCTTGGCGTAGTTGATGGAGCCGCCGCCCATCTCGTGGATGCCCACCAGGCCCAGACCGGTGATGAGCATGAGCACGGCGGCCCAGAACTGGCCGGCGGTCACGGTGGGGCGCTTCATGGTGTAGATCCACGTGCCAACGATCACAGCGACGCCCACGATATGGAGGAAGAGGAGGAGGTTCAGCAGGAATGTCATGGATCGAGACTAACCGAGACAGCGGCCCTCGGAAGCGACCACGGGCCCGGGACGCGGCGTGCGTGAGGCACTCCACATCCCGGGCCCGTGGGGCGGGTCACCGGACGGTGGCGTGCAGACGGTTCACGGGCCGCAGCCCCCCACCATCCGCACACGTCGAACCGTCGCTCAGAGACCGACCTCCGACTCGAACTGCCCGGCCTCCAGGCGCTTCTTGAGGGTGCTCAGGAAGCGACCGGCGTCCGCGCCGTCCACCAGACGGTGGTCGTAGGTCAGCGACAGGTAGCACATGTGGCGGATGGCGATCGTGTCGTTGCCCTCCGTGTCCGTGACCACCATGGGCCGCTTCACGATCGAACCTGTCCCCAGGATGCCCACCTGCGGCTGGTTGATGATCGGGGTGTCGAACAGTGCACCGAACGAGCCGATGTTCGTGATGGTGAACGTGCCCCCGGTCAGCGCATCCGGGGAGATGCTGCCGTCCTTGGCGGAGGCGCCCAGCTCGGCGATCTGCTTGGCCAGACCACCCAGGTTGAGGTCACCGGCGTTCTTCACGACCGGCACCAGCAGCCCGCGGGGGGTGTCCACCGCGATCGCGATGTCCTCGGAGCCGTTGTAGACGATCTCCTTGGAGTCTTCCTTGAACGTGGCGTTGAGCACCGGGTGAGCCTGCAGGGCCTCGGCCACAGCCTTGGCGAAGAAGGGCATGAACGTGAGCTTGGCGCCCTCGCGCTTCTGGAACTGGTCCTTGGCCTGCTGACGCAGCTTGGCCACACGGGTCATGTCCACCTCGGTCACCTGCGTGAGCTGGGCGGAGACGTCCAGGGACTCGCGCATGCGCTTGGCGATGGTCATGCGGATCCGGGGAGCCTTCTCCGTGGTTCCACGCTTGGCATCCGCAGCCGGGGCGGCGGCGAACTCGGTGCTCTGGCGGGACACGGCGGGGGAGAGGTCCGCGCCGGTGTCCTGGACGGCGGGAGTCGACGACTTCTCGGCCTTCTCCGCCGCAGCGAGCACGTCCTGCTTGCGGATGCGTCCGCCCACACCGGTACCGGTCAGCGAGCCGAGATCCACGTTCTTCTCGCGGGCGAGCTTGCGCACCAGCGGCGTCACGTAGCCGGGGACGTCCTTGGAAGGAGATCCCGCAGACGAGGAGTCCCCACCAGACTGCGGCGAGGCCTGCTTGGTGTCGGCCTTCGGGGCCTGTTCGGTCTTGGCCTCGGCGGCCTGCTCGGTGTCCTCGCCGGAGTCGGCGGTGGTGGCGGCGTC
>NZ_JASDCY010000036.1:0-29364 GCF_030407675.1 Kocuria sp. APC 4018
ACCCCAGCCGAGCGTCTGCGTGATCTACTGACAACCACATAACCATCAGGTGTTGCGAGGACCCCTAGAAACCGCCCCGTGGGAGCGCGCGGGCGCCGTGCTTCACCGCTGTGCGAGGCAGTGGCCCCGCGAGAGTGTCAGGAACCCGAGACGGACGCTGCGAGCTTGTCCAGGGACTCCTCCAGGACGTTCTGGTCGAAGACCGGGAAGCTGACCTTCTTCTCCACCTTGGGGTTGGCGTGCTCCCACGAGTAGGTGAGGGTCACGGTGGTGGAGTCCGAGCCCTCGGGCTGCAGCTCGTACATCCACTCCCAGCCGTTGTCCTCCACGGAGGTGCCCTCCGGGCAGGGCTTCCACGCGATGAGCTTGTTGGGGTCCAGGCCGGTGACGTGGTTCTCCATCTTGTAGTCCCCGCCCATCATCTCGGCGTTCATGTTCATCACGAACACGTCGCCGACCTTCTGGATGCGCTGGTCCGTGCCGGAGATGACGGTCCCGGAGGCGTCCAGGCCGGGGTGCTTGGCGGGCAGGGTCAAGACCTCGAAGATCTCCTCCGCCGGGGCGTCGATGACACGGCTGACAGTGATGCTCTTCTCGCTCACGAGATACCTCCTGTGTGGTGATGTGCTCTTTCCCACCCACGGTAGCCAGGACCGGGGGTGGAGGTTCAAGCGTTTTTGCGGTGGGCGAAGAACTCCGGGCCGTTCGCGCGGCCCGCGGGCTCGGGCCGCTGCGGCTGTCCGCCCCCCGGCCACGACGCCTCCTCCGGCTGACCGGCCAGCTGCGCGAGGCCCAGCAGGTGGTGGGCGAACCCGAGCTCGGCGCGACCCTCGAACCGCGCGGAGGTGATCGCCCGGATCCGGTCCGTGGCCTCGATGCGCGCTCCCACCCGGCGCAGTGCGGCCACGAGCGCCTCGTCCTCGCTGCACTCCAGCGCGGGGAACCCACCCGCACGCTCGTAGCTGCGCGCGCGCACCCCCATGTTCGCGGCGTGGATGTGCGGGTGCCCCTCCGCGAGCGTGTGCTCCCGCTGCCACAGGCGGTACACGGCCACCGGGCACTCCACGGGGTCCGGCTCCACGGTCCCGAGCACCGCGTCCACCCCGTGCGCCGCGCGCTCCAGCTGGTAGGCAACCCAGCTCTCGGGCACCGCGGTGTCCGCGTCCGTGGATGCGATCCACTGCGGCCGGCTGTTCGCCAGTGCCCACGACGCCGCGGCCGCCCGGGCCCCGCCCGCGCTGCGCCACGTTCCCGTCACCACCTCCAGCTGCGCGGTTTCCGCAGGCAGTCCCGACGCCGCCCACGCGGCGCTCGCGCGCTCCACCGTGCGGTCGGTGCACGCGTCCGCGGCAAGCACCACGGTCACGTGGAGCGGCGCGGACACGCCGGGTCCGCCGGGTCCGCCCGGTCCGCCCGGTCCGCCTGGTCCGCCTGGTCCGCCTGGTCCGCCTGGTCCGCCTGGAGACGATAGCTCGGAGTCGGCCGGCGGCACGGCGGCGTCGTCCCCCGGCGGCGCGGGCTCCGGCCCCGTGGGCACGGCAGGGTCTGCCCCGGCGGCCGGCTGCGACGACGCCCCCATCGCGCGAGCCGTGGTGCAGGCCGCCGCAATCGCCGCGGCCACGGACGCGATGCACCGCCCCACCCGCTCCTCCTCGTTGCAGGCCGGAACCACCACCGCGACTCGCCGGATCATCCCTGCTCCCGCGGCACGGGTTCGAAGATCTCCAGCTCGAAGTCCCGCTCGCGGTGGCTCACCACGCGCCGCAGGTCCGGGCGGCGGCGGGCCTCGCGGTGCACGTCCGCGCCGTCCAGGGGCCAGTCCTGGATGGGGTGGCGCCAGTGGCACAGCACCAGGTGCCCACCCGGTTCCAGGGCGGTGGCACAGCGCTCCAGCAGCTCGTCCCACTGCTCGGGCGAGCAGAAGTACCCCATCTCGCTCACCACGATCAGACCCCGGGAGGCCCACTCCTCTCGCCACTCTGCGGGCAGCACGGCGTGGACGAGGTCGACGTTGGCGGCGCCCACCTCCGCGAGCCGGGCGCGGGCGGCACGCAGGGCGACGTCGCTCGCGTCCACCGCGGTCACGGCACCCGCCCGCTGGGCGAGCTCCGCCGTGAGGGCGCCCGTGGAGCAGCCGATGTCGAGCACACGCTCGTAGCGCGGACGCGGCAGGCAGCCGAGGAGCACCTCGCGCTTGCGCCGCTCGTACCAGGAGGTGTCCACCTCCCAGGGGTCCTCGGCGTCGGAGTGCACGCGGTCGAACACGGCCGCCTGGTCCGGGGCGGCCAGCACGAAGAGCTCGGCGGAGCGGTCGAAGTGCGCGAGCACGTGCTCCCCGAGCAGCACCTCGTCACCGGGCCGGTCCGAGAGCGGACGCACCTGCGTGACGTGGTGGGCCAGGGCGTCCCGCTTGGCCGCGCGGTCCTCCTCCGACAGCGGCACCCGCACCAGACCGCGCGGCAGGCGGGTGGGTGAACCCCAGTGCCAGAACCACACGGGGTACTGCACGCAGCGCACACGCCGCGCACCGGCGGCGCGGGCCACCGCGCGGGCGAGCACCTCGTGGTCGGTGTGGCCGTCCCGCTCCCACGTGCAGAGCACCAGGGGCTTCTCACCCTGCTCCGCCCAGTCGAGGTGCTCGGCCACGGGGGCATCGAGCTGCTCCTCGGTGAGGCCACCGTCCGTCAGGGACAGGTACACGGGTGGCGCATCCTGCCCGGTCAGGGTCCGCACCGCGGCGGCCAGCTCCTCGTGACGCAGCCGCGCGAGCTCGGCCGACGTGAACGTGGTGGAGTCCGGGTGGGAGTTCTCCCCCAGGGTCGCCACGACCACGCGCACCTCCGTGCCCTGCCGCGCGAGCCGGTGCACGGTGCCGCCCGCGCCGAGGGTCTCGTCGTCCGGGTGCGCGGCGAACACGACGGCGCGGTCCACCCCCGCGAGGTCCAGCTCCGGGGCGCGGTGCAGGGCGCCGCAGCGGGCCCAGTGCTCCTCCGGGGTGCCCGGCTCCCGGTGGTCGAAGGTCACCACGGGGTGTCCTCCTCCCCCGGCGCCAGCAGGGTGCGCCCCAGCGCGGCGGTGTCCCGCTCGGCGTGGTCCTGGCGGATGTAGACCTGGAGGGACTCCACGCGGCGGATGTGTGCGGGGTCCCCGGTGAGCGGGCCGGGACCCGTGGCGCGGGAGACCACGCGGATCACGGTCTCGGCGGCGTCGGCCACGGTGCGGCGCACGCGCAGGGCCCAGGCGGCACCGCGGTCCCCGGCGGCGTCGCCCGCGTCCACGGCCGCCGCGGCCTGCTCCAGCACGGCGCGGGCCGCCCCGAGCGTGAGGTCCAGCTGCCCGAGGGCGGTGTGGGCGGCGTCGTCCACGGGGCGGCGGGGGTGGCGCAGCTGGTGCCACAGCAGGTCCGCGACGGACTGCGCGCCACCCAGCCAGATGGCGGCCACGCCCATACCGCCCCACGCGAAACCGGGGCGCGTGAGGTACCACTCGTCCGCGCCGAGCGGCTCGGCCGGGACGGCCTCGAAGGTAACTGGCACGGTCACGACCTCCGCGAGCCCGTGCGAGGTCCACTGCGTCACGGGCGCGGGCTGGAAGCCGGGGTGGTCGGTGGCCACGACGAAGGCGCGGCGATGTCCGGTCGGCTCGCCGTGCTCGTCGGTCACGTGGGCCGTGACGACGGCGCGGGTGACGGAGTCCGCGAGCGAGCACCACGGCTTGGTGCCGGTGAGGGCCCAGGTGGTGCCCGGCTGGCCGCCCGCGCCGGTGCCCCCGGGCGGCGTCGTCGGCGTGGCCAGCAGAGGCTCTCCCGGACCCTCCGCGGCCCACACGGCCCAGGTGTCGTGGTCGGTGACGAGGTCCTCGCGACCGGCCTGGTGGAGGATCGCGAGGGCGTCCAGGTGGGGCTCGATGATGCGCGCGTACGCCAGATCGGTGCGCCCGAGCTCGCTCAGGGTGCGCCACAGCTCGGCCGTGCGTCCCTCCCCCGGTGCGGGCAGCTGCGGCCCGAGTTCGCGGGCACGCTCCAGGGCACGGTCGACGAAAACCCGCACCGCGTGCGGATCTGGAACGGCAGCGGGCGGAAACGGAAGTTCTGCAGGCTCGGACACGACCATCAGCCTACGTGCAGTGACGGGCGTCTCCACCGCACCCCGCCGGAGGTGGAGCGGGCCCTACGATGAGGGCAGACGACGGAAAGGCGCACCCATGTTCACGGTCGACCCCCACTCCACCACCCCGGTGTACGAGCAGCTCGTGGAGTGCGTGCTGCGGGGCGTCTCCGCAGGTGACCTCGTGGTGGGTGACCGCATCCCGCCCGTGCGCACCCTCGCGGCGGACCTCGGGCTCGCGGCCGGGACCGTGGCCAAGGCGTACCGGGAGATGGAGACCCGAGGGATCATCGAGACCCACGGCCGCAAGGGCACGTTCATCGCGCAGGGCCGTGACGACCGGGAGGGCGCGGCGGCACGCGCGGCCACCGTGTACCTGAGCGTGGTGGCGGGACAGCTGCACTACTCGCCCGAGGAGTGCGTGGCGCTGGTGGAGCGGGCGCTGGAGAGGCGAGCGGTGGGCTGAGAACCGGAGCAACCACCCGCCCGGCGCCGCGAGTGCGGGGGCATCATGACCGCCCCAGAGCTCGGCCGCCGTGGTGCTGTGCTGCCTCCACTGCGCAGCGGGTTCCACGCGCCCGCTCCCTGCGGGCGCCCGGCCGGCCGCGCCTAGACTGGTGACCCATGAAGTCCTTCGTAGCTCCCGCCCTGCTCGTGATCACCGCCGTACTCCAGTCCATGGGGGTCTACCCCTACTTCCAGGACGGCATCACGCTCGCCGGGCAGCTGCTTTTCCCCATCCTCTTCGGGCTCACGGCCATGTACCTCTCCCGCAAGGGCCGTCCCGGGGTCTTCGGCACCGCGCACATGATCGTGCTGATCCTGTCCGTGGTCCTGCTGGTGCTGTCCCTGGTGGGCATGAGCCAGCAGCTGCCGTACTTCTACCCCACGATGATCATCTACTACATCGCCTTCGTGCTGCTCGTGGTCGAGTGCGGGCTGCGGATCGCCGGGCTGCCCAAGAAGGAGCGTCCCAAGGATCCCGAGCTCGACGAGGACTGCGAGGACGCGCAGGACGCCGACGAGCCCGCCCGCTGATCCCGTGACCACCCGCGGCGACGCCCGCCAGGGCCCCCGTTTCGACACCGTGGTCGTGGCGGGTGGCCGCTCCTCGCGGCTCGGGGGAACCCCCAAGGCGCTGCTGCCCGTGGCGGGCTCCACCCTGCTGACCCGCACCGTGGACGCGGTCCTGCCGCTCGGGACCGTGGTGGTCGTGGGCCCGGAGGACCTCCCCCTGCCGCCTCACGTGCTGCGCGTCCGCGAGGATCCCCCGTTCTCGGGGCCGGCCGCCGCGGTGGCCGCGGGCGTCGTCGCCCTGGCTGCCACCCCCGAGCGGCTCCCCTGGACCGCCGTGCTCGCGTGCGACATGCCGGACGTGCACCGCGCCCTGGCGCAGCTGCGCGCGACGGCGGGCCGGGCGGCGTCGGACGTGGCAGGGCTGATCGCCGTGACCGGTGAGGGACGCCGGGAGAACTTGGTGGTCCTGGCCCGCACGGACGCGCTCTGCCGCGCCCTCGAGGCCGCGCCCACCGAGAACGCGTCCCTGCGTTCGGTGTGGCGGCGGCTGGGTCCGCAGGAGGTCACCGTGCCCGCCGGGAGCACCGCGGACGTGGATACGTGGGAGGATGTTCACAGGCTCGACTCGTACTGAATCAGCACGCTGAGGAGACAAGATGCCCGGACTTCCGCACCCGCACGATGCCGCCGCCCACGAGGACCACGAGCAGTCGCAGCACCGCGAGGCCGTCGAACCGACGGTGCACTGGGCGTCCTGGGACGAGGCCCGCCGCATCGCGTACGGCGTGCCCCAGCCGCTGCCCAACATCCTCCTGCCGCTCGCGCAGTGCCTCGAGGAGACCCTCGCGGAAGCCGTGACCGCAGAGATGCCGGTCCCCCACTACGCCACGGCCGCAACGGACGGCTGGGCGGTGGCCGGCGAGGGCCCGTGGCGGGTCCGCACCCCGCAGCCCGCCGAGACCGACGAGCGGCTGCTGCTGACCCTGCCCCCGGACAAGCGCATGCTGGCCGTGGTGGAGCTGCACCCCGGGGAGGCCACCCACGTGAACACCGGGGACGCCGTCCCCTACGGCACCAGCGCCGTGCTGGAGGCCCACCGCGGTCACGTGGTGCCCGCGGACCCCGCCGCTGACGTCCCCGAGGACACCGAGCACGGGCGCAGGGCCGTGGAGGGCGACACCCTGGAGGACGCCACCCCCGCCGCTCCCCTGGTGAAGAACCAGGACGTCCGCGCCGTGGGCGAGGAGATCCAGCAGGGTGACCTGCTGCTGCGCGCGGGCCGCAAGCTCAACCCGGTGCACCTGGGTCTCGCGGCGAGCGCCGGCCACGACATGCTCCCCGTACGACGCCGCCCGCGCGTCACCGTGCTGCTCGGCTACGCCAACGTGGTGGAGGACGGCATCCCCGGCCCCGGTGAGGTGCGCGACTCCCTGGGCCTGCAGCTTCCGGCCGTGCTCAGGGAGCTGGGCGCGAACGTGGACCAGGTGCGCCGCGTGGCGGACGGCTGCGAGGGCATGGTCTCCGCCCTCACGGAGTCCCCCATGGGTGCGGGTTCGCTGCTGGACGCCCGCGCCGAGATGGTCGTGACCACGGGCGGCACGGGCCACGGGGAGGACGACCACGTCCGTCAGGCCCTAGAGGAGCTGGGCGCCCATCTCATCCTGGACGGGGTGGCGCAGGAACCGGCTCACGGTGTGATCCTGGCGAAGCTCCCGGAGGACGGCCCCGTGGTGCTCGCACTGCCGGGCTCGCCCCTGTGCGCCATGACCGGTCTGCTCACGGTGGGCCACGCGCTGATCGCCGGGGCCACCGGGGAAGGACTGCCCACCACCCGCCGCCTCACGGCCGGACGCGCTCTGGACCCGCTGGGCCGCACCCGCGTGATCCCGGCCTACATCCAGGATGGCCGGGTGATCCCCGAGCCCACGGTGGGCCCGGCCATGCTCTCGGGCCTCGCCCACGCGGACGTGCTGCTGGTGGTCCCCGAGGACGGGATGCAGCCGGGCCAGGACATGGAGGCCATCCCGCTGCCCTGGCGGTTGTGAGCCGACTCGCGGGGAAACACGTCGATGCTCCGTGACGTGGGCCGGGCCCTGTGGAGATCAACCGAATCCCCACCCCTGAAGTAGTGGGCTCCGCGCCCAGAAAAAGTGCAGATTTTGCCACAAAAGCGCCGTTCCGTGACAAAGTCTGCACTTTTCATTGGGGGAGGTTGGTGCACGGCGCGCGTGGGCCACCTTCCGTCGCCGTGCTGTGAGGTGCTGTGAAGTGGAGTAAATGCAGCAGAACGGGCCTCAGCGTGCCTTCACTCCACTAGGGAGCACCATGCGTCCGCGCCTCTGCCGAGCTCCGGGGCGCCTCGCCGTTCGGGCCTCCCGCCGCCGGTCACGACGCCGGGCCGGTCACGCCGTCACGAAGTACGTGATCGCCCCCACGATGAACGTCAGGGACGCCAGCAGCGCGCACGTGAGTTCCAGCAGGATTCCTACCCCCATGGCCTTGGCCGCCACCCAGGAACTGGCCAGCGCGGTGTTGAGGTTGCGGTTGCGCACTGTCTCGGAGAGCAGCAGCCCCACCAGGAACCCCACGAACAGGCCCACCACCGGGATCACGAACATGCCGACCACCGCGCCCACCACTCCGAAGAGCAGCGTGCGGTTGGGGATGGCCCGGCGCTTGAGCTTGCTGCTGGTGAGCACCAGGCTCGAGGACAGCCCCGCGATGAGCAGGGTCCCGCCCAGGGCCAGCACCACCCACCCCTCGGGGGCCTGCACCACGAACGCCCAGATCACCAGCCCGATCAGCGCCAGGATGGATCCGGGCAGCACGGGTATCACGATCCCCACGCAGCCCACGATGATGAGGGCGACGGTCACGATGGTGGCAATGATGTCTGCGGTCACCGCCCCATCGTACGGTGACGGTGCCACGCACGACGCCGCTCCCGCACCGGTGTGGTGAGGCCCGGCCCTCGCCGTTCGCCTGGCCACCGGGCCACCTCCCCGGTCCCCGCGCTCCGGACGCCCACACAGGCCGGGCGCCAGGACCGGTCGGGCGCACGACCGCGCCCCCGCCGCCCGGCACCTGGGGTGCGCGGGCCGCGGGGGCGCGGTGCGGCGTCGTCGGAGGGGGCCGACGGCGTGAGGATCAGTCCACGAGCGCCCCGCGCAGGGTGCGCAGCGCCACGGACAGCGCGGCGAGCTCGGCGCCGGCGTCGTCCGACTCGGACATGGACTCGATCTCGTCCAGGACCTCGCGCAGCCGCTCGAGCCGGTCCGCGTTCTCCTGCTCCCACGCCTGCACCTTCTGCTGGGCGTCCTCACCCGGGGACTCGAGCGCCTGCGCGGCGAGCGCCACGAGCGTGGAGTACAGGTCCTCGCGCATCGCGATCCGCGCCATGTTCTCCCAGCGGGTGGTCTGCGGCAGGGCGCTGATGCGGTTGAGCAGGTTCTCCAGCCCGTAGCGGTCGAACAGGGAGAAGTAGACGCGCGCGATCATCTGCACGCTCACCCCGTTCTCGTCCGTTCCCTGCGCCGTCACGCGCCCGGACGACGACGCCGCCGCGCCGCCTCCGCCGCCCGCCGTGCCGTCCTGCGCCGGGCCGGTGATGCCCTGCTGCTCGGCGAGCCGTGCCACGTCCAGCAGCGCGAACGCGTCCAGCAGCTCCGCCCACTCGACCGCCAGGTCCCGCGGCACGCCGTGGCGCTCGGCGAGCTCCGCCTCGGTCTGGGTGCGCTCCTCGGACTCCGGGCCCATCAGGTGCTCCGAGCCGAAGCGCAGGGCCACGATGGGGCGGTAGGTGTCCACGAGCTCCTGGATCCCAGTGTCCGTGTCCTGGCGGTGCAGGAACCAGCGGACCACGCGGTCCAGCAGGCGCCGCATGCGCAGCGACATCCGGTTCCACACCTCCAGGGGCACGTCCGCACCCAGCTGGGCGTGGCGGTCGGCATAGCTCTCCAGCTCGAAGATCTCCATGGCCGCGGTGAACGCGCGCGCCACGTCCGCGAGGTCCGAACCGGAGTCGTCCACCACGCGGTACGCGAACGCGATCCCGCCGAAGTTGATGATCTGGTTGGCCACCACGGTGGAGATGATCTCCTTGCGCAGCGGGTGGGTGTCCAGCTCCGCGTCGAAACGCTCCCGGATCTGCGCCGGGAAGTACTGGGACAGGGTGCGGTGGAACCACGGGTCGTCCGCGAGGTCGCTGTCCACGAGCGCCGCCGTGAGCTGGATCTTGGCGTACGCCGTGAGCACGGACAGTTCCGGGCCGGTCAGGGGCTGGCCCTGGGCCGCACGCTCGCGCAGCTCGGCGTCGGAGGGCAGAAACTCCAGCTCCCGGTTGAGGTCCGCGGTGTCCTCCAGCCAGTGCATGAGCCGGATGAACATCTCCGTGAAGGAGACCCCGCGGGCGCGCTCGGTGGTGAGCAGCACGTTCTGCGCCACATTGGTGCGCAGCACGAGCTCCGCCACCTCGTCCGTCATGGACTCGATGAACTCCGCGCGCTCCTCCGCGGAGAGCAGCCCGGCCTGGACCATGCCGTCCACGAGGATCTTGATGTTCACCTCGCGGTCGGAGGACTCCACACCGCCGGAGTTGTCGATCGCGTCCGTGTTGACCAGGATCCCGTTCAGCGCGGCCTCGATGCGCCCGAGCTGGGTGGCGCCCAGGTTGCCGCCCTCGCCGATCACCTTGACGCGCAGGTCCTCGCCGTTGACGCGGATGGCGTCGTTGGCCTTGTCCCCGACCTCCTGGTGGGTCTCGGAGGAGGCCTTCACGTAGGTGCCGATGCCGCCGTTGTAGAGCAGGTCCGCCGGCGCGAGCAGGATGCGGCGCACGAGCTCCTGCGGGCTGAGCGACTCCACGCCGTCCTCGATGCCCAGCGCCTCGCGCACCTGCGGGGTGAGCGGGATGGACTTCTCGCGGCGCGAGTACACGCCGCCGCCCTCGGAGATCACGCTGCGGTCGAAGTCTTGCCACGAGGTGCGCCCGGCGTTGAACAGCCGCTCACGCTCCTTGTAGGAGGCCGCGGCGTCCGGGGTGGGGTCCAGGAAGATGTCCCGGTGGTCGAACGCGGCGATCAGGTGGATGTGCTCGGAGAGCAACATCCCGTTGCCGAACACGTCCCCGGACATGTCCCCCACGCCCACCACGGTGAACGCCTCGGACTGGGTGTCCACGCCGAGCTCGAAGAAGTGGCGCTTCACGGACTCCCACGCACCGCGGGCGGTGATGCCCATGGCCTTGTGGTCGTAGCCCACGGAGCCGCCGGACGCGAACGCGTCCCCGAGCCAGAAGCCGCGGTCCAGGGAGATCGCGTTCGCGGTGTCGGAGAACGCCGCCGTGCCCTTGTCAGCCGCGACCACCAGGTAGGAGTCGTCGCCGTCGCGGCGCACCACGTTCTCGGGGTGCACCACGGTGTCCCCGGCCTCGCCGGAGGTCTCGGCGGAACCGCTCGCACCGCCCTCGGCACCCGGGGTGGCATCCCCGCGGGACGACGACGCCGCACCCTGCCCGGTCTCGTCCGTCCCGTTCTGCGCGGAGACCTCCTGGCCGGCACCGGTCTCCGCCTCGCGCACGATGTTGTCGGTGACGTCCAGCAGGGACGCGATGAACAGCTTGTAGGCCTCGCGCCCCTCGGTCAGCCAGCCCTCGCGGTCCGTCGCGGGGTCCGGCAGCTGCTTGGGGAAGAACCCGCCCTTCGCGCCCGTGGGCACGATCACGGCGTTCTTGACCATCTGGGCCTTGACCAGGCCCAGCACCTCGGTGCGGAAGTCCTCGCGGCGGTCGGACCAGCGCAGACCGCCGCGGGCCACCTGGCCGAAGCGCAGGTGCGTGCCCTCCACGCGCGGGGACCACACCCAGATCTCGAAGGCCGGGCGCGGCTGCGGTGCCGCGGGGATGGCCGCGGGGTCCAGCTTGAACGCCATGGTGGGGCGGTTCTGGAACACGTTGGTGCGCAGGGTGGCCGTGACCACGTCCGCGAGCGCCCGGAACAGGCGGTCCGCGTCCAGGCTGGGAACGCTCTCCAGCACCTCGGCCAGCCGCTGGAGGGCGGCCTCGCGCGCCTGGCCGCGGGCGGCGTCGTCGTCCGTGAAGCGGGACGGGTCGAAGCTCGCGGAGAACAGCTCGGCGAGCTCGTGCGTGGCCTGCGGGTGGTCCACCAGGGTGTCCGCGATGAACTCGAACGAGTTGGGGTAGTTCAGCTGCAGCAGGTAGCGCACGTAGGCGCGCATCACGGCCACGGTGCGCCAGCCCATGCGCTCGGTGAGCACCAGGCGGTCCATGCTGTCGGACTCGGAGCGGTTGGAGAGCACCGCGCACAGGGTGTCCTCGATGAGGTCCTCCGTCTTGGCGTCCTCGGGGCCCTCGGGGTCCACGCCCTCGGGCAGCTCCACGCCGAAGTCGTAGAGCTGGAACTCGCGGCCGTCCGCGGGGGTGACCGTGTAGGGGCGCTGGTCCAGCACGCGCAGGCCCATGTTGTGCAGCAGGGGCAGCAGCTCGGTGAGGGACAGGGACTGCGTGAGGTAGATGTTCAGCCGGACCTGGCCGTCCTCGGTCTGCGCCACACGGACCTCGGCGGGCAGGTCCGGGTCGCGGCCCCACAGCTTCTCGCAGCGCTTGAGGTCCTGGATGGCCTCCTCGATCTCGTAGTCCTCGCGGTACGAGCCCGGGAACGCGTCCGCCCACACGGGGCCCAGCGCGCCGGCCTTCTCGTCCTCGAACTCCTGGCCGATCGCGCGGCCCAGGGACTCGGGCCAGGAGCGCACCGCGGCGCGCAGGCGGGACTCGAGGTCCTCGTGGTCGAAGTCCCGCACCTCGCCCGTGTAGGGCAGCCGGATGCGGAAGAACAGGCGGGCCAGGGAGGAGGAGGTCAGGCGCACCTCGAAGTCGATGGCCTCGGCGTCGAAGACCTCGAACAGCTGGGTCTCGATGCGCTGACGCACCGAGGTGTTGTAGCGGTCCCTGGGCAGGAACACCACCGCGGACATGAAGCGCCCGAAGGTGTCCTGGCGCAGGAACAGGCGGGTCTGGCGGCGCTCGTTGAGCCCCAGCACGCCACCGGCCGTCTCGTAGAGCTTCTCCGCGGACATGTGGAACAGCTCGTCCCGCGGGTAGTCCTCGATGATCCCCATGAGGTCACGGGCGGAGTGCGAGTCCGGGAGGAAGCCGAAGCGCTCGACCACGCGCTCCACCTTCTCCCGCACGAGCGGGGTCTGCTGCGCGGGCACGGAGTAGGCGTGACGGGAGAACAGACCCAGGATCAGGTACTCCCCGTCCACGTCCCCGTTCTCGGCGAACGTGCGCACACCGATGTAGTCCAAGTACTCGCGGCGGTGGATCGAGGAGCGGCGGTTCGCCTTGGTCACGAACACCACCTGGTGGTCGCGGGCGTGCGCGCTGCCCAGACCCGTGAGCTTCTGCGCGTGGCCCTCGGACCCCTGCTCCCGCAGGAGCCCCAGGCCCGTGTCCGGGCGGGAGTGCAGCACGGCGTCCTCGCCGTCCGCCTCGAGGTCGTAGCGCTTGATGCCCATGAACACGAAGTTGCCGTCCCGCAGCCACTGCAGGAAGTCCTGGGAGGCGCGGACGTCCGGAAGCCGGGAGCCGTCCTGGAACGTGAGGTTCTCGAGGGGCGCGAGGGAGTCTGCGATCACCCGGGCCTGCTCGTGCATGGCCTCCTGGTCCTCGGCCACCCGGCTCACGTCCGCCACCAGCGACTCGATGTGACGGGCCAGCTCACCGCGTTCCACTTGGTCCAGGGAACGGTGCAGCTCCATGCGGATCCACGACTCCACCGCGGTGGACGAGTCACGGCCCCCGGCTGCCGCCCCGGCCAGCTCGTCCGTGATGGGGATGGCCGTGGTGTCACCGGAGGACACCGCGGAGATGTTGGGGACCTCGTCCAGGGACGTGAGCTCGTGGGAGCCGGCGTCGCGCACGGCCAGCAGCAGCGGGTGCAGCACCAGCTTGGCGCCACCCCAGTTGGCGGCGATCTCCGTGGTCAGCGTGGACACCAGGAACGGCATGTCGGTGGTGACCATGTAGAGCACGGTGACCCCGTGGTCCTCGCGGACGTCGATGCACAGCTCGCCGGCGCCGCGGGTGCGGCCCACCTCCCGGTGGGTCTCGGCCCGGTCGGTGAGCACCGGTTCCTGGGTGCCCACAAGGTCCGCGTCCGGCGCGGAGCGGTAGTACTCGTTGATCCATGCCTGCGCTCCGCTCCATCGCGGTCGCTGCCACACCGTGGGGATGGCCTGGGTGGTGGCTTGAGGAGAGGTCACTACTGCATCACGCCTTAGCTGTCGTTGAGTCGGGGATCGTAACTCCACGGCGTGGCACGTGACGCCCTGTGGGGCACCTCCGGGCAGGGTCCACCGGAACGCTCTCCCGGAGTCCACGACCTCTGCACCGCCCACGGCCACACTGCCGCATGTTCCACCACCATAGGACCCGAAACGCACGGGGACCAGACACGGCGCGTGTTCACCGCAGGGTTGCACGGTCCTACACTCGTGCGGTCACGGTTTTCCCGCTCGCATCCCCCTGCACGGGCCGGTGCGGGCGCCCGTGGCGCCACCGACGGGCACCCGGCCCGCCCCCCCAAGACAGAGAGCAGGGCAGCCATGACCACCGTGAAACCCGCAGACGTGGTGACGGACGCCGTCGCCGCCGGACAGGCGAAGGCGACCGCCTCGTCCGGTGCCCTGGTGCTGCGCGGCGTGCTGGGCGGCGCCGTCCTGGCGGCCACCACCTCGTTCGCCGTGTCCGCGACCGTGAGCTCGGGATCCCCCGTGGTGGGGGCCGTGCTGTTCCCCGCCGGGATCACGATCGTGATCCTCATGGGGATGGAGCTCGTCACGGGCGGTTTCGCCCTGACCCCCATGGCGGCGGTGCGCGGGCTCGTGCCGTGGTCCGCCGTGGGTCGCTACAGCCTCATGGTGGTCGTCGGCCACATCATCGGCGCCGCCGCGTTCGCCCTGCTCTACGCGGGCGCGCTCACGGGCTTCGGCTCGCACGACGCCGGTGCGCTCGGGCAGAAGTTCGTGGACACCGCCCAGGCCAAGACCACCGCGTACGCCGCCATGGGAGGCGCCGGCATGGCCACGGTCCTGGTCAAGGCCGTGCTGTGCAACTGGCTCGTCTGCCTGGGAGTGTTCATGGGCATGGTCTCCAAGGACACGATCGGGAAGATTGCGGCCATCTGGCTGCCCATCATGGCGTTCTACGGGCTGGGCTTCGAGCACGCGGTGGTCAACTTCTTCATGATCCCCATGGGCATGCTCCTGGGCGCGGACGTCTCGTTCGGCGACTGGTGGCTGTGGAACCAGATCCCCGTGCTCGTGGGCAACTTCGTGGGCGGGTTCGTGTTCACGGGGCTGTCACTGCTGCACGCCCACCGCCCAGCTCGCTCTCACCAGGACGACGCCGCGGGCCCGTCTACCACCTCGGCCGGCAGCTCCCCGGGCACCGCGTCCTGAGCGGGGCCCGGCGGACGGGCGCCGCAGACGGGCGCGGGAAACGTCTGGCGAGACCCGTTCAGTCCGCGGACAGCACCTGCTCCGCGGTGACCGTGAGCACCTGACCGTTGTCCAGGCTGGGCAGCTCGGTGTCCAGCACACGGTCCAGGGTGAGCCGGATGAGGGTGCCGTGGGCCACCACCATCACGTCCTTGCCGGGGAAGTCCGCGAGGATCGTGCGCAGCACCGAGAGCCCCCGCTGCACCACGTCCTCGGTGGCCTCGCCGTGCTTCTCCATCATGGCGTGGCGCTCGTCGTCGCCCATTCCCGTGCAGTCGCGGCCCTCCACGTCACCGAAGGCGCGCTCCACGAGATCCTCGTAGGTGCGGGAGAGCTCCAGCCCGATCTCCCGCCCGATGACCTGCGCGGTCTCCCTGGCGCGCTGCAGCGGTGAGGAGACCAGCACGTCCCAGTGCCCGCCCGAGGCCGCCAGCTCGCGGCCCACCGCTCGTGCCTGCTCCCGACCGGTGTCGTTGAGGGGGATGTCCGAGCGTCCCTGCAGCCGGCGCTGCAGGTTCCAGTCGGTCTGGCCGTGGCGGATCAGGGTCAGGGTCGTTTCACTCACCCGCCCAACCTACCCCCGGGCCACGGCCACGGACGGTCGACGCCGCCCGCGCCCCACGGCACGTCCGGCGGAGGACACCGTGCCGGTTCCGCAGGGTGGCCCCTGGGAGCTCAACGCCCCGTGAGCCGCCCCCTCGCGGAGCGCGGCGCCCCGCCATTCGGGGGCCTGGCAGAGCACGACGCCGCGCCCCCGATCGGCGGGGCGCGGCGTCGTGGTACCGGCAGTGCCGGGAGACAAGACCTCAGACGCGGGGCTCGTCCTGGGTCTCGATGTCCACGCGCTCCTTGCGCAGGGTGTCCTCGACGACCTCGGTGCGCTCCACCCGACGGGCCACGAGACGCACGCGCTGGTAGGGCACACGCACGGTCTGCACCACGGGCTCGGAGCGGTAGAGGATGACCTCGTCCTCCCCGAGCGGCAGCTCGCGGCCGTCCAGGAACGCCTGGCGCTCCTCGGCCGTGATGGGCGTGCGCACCAGGTCCGGCTCCTCGGAGCCCAGGGTGACCTCCTGGCGCACGGGCTCGGTGACCACGTACTTGCGCAGCCGGGCGCGGCCCGTCTCGGCCTGCTCCCGCTCGATGACCAGCCGCTCCTCGTGACGGATCACGGAGGCGTGGTCCTCGTGGTGGGCTGCTGCTGCGTGGCGGGGATTGCGCGGGTCCTGCCCCGGCGCGGTGTGCTGTGCTGCCATCCTGACCTCCTGGGAGAGTGTGGGTCCGAGATTATCAGCAGGGTTGCCACCCCCGCTCCCCGAGTAGCATGGGGGGACTTCGCTGCGATCCCGGGAGGACGGGCCGATGAGCTACTCGGATGACGGAAACGGCTTCTTCACACGCGCCCTGGACGCGGAGGACCGAGGTGACCACACCCTGGCGGAGACCTCCTACCGGCAGGCCATCGAGCTCTTCCAGGAGTCCGGCCCCGCGCACAGGGAACTCGCCGCGTGCCACTACAACCTGGGGCACATCCACCTGGTCATGGACCGCACCAGCAAGGCGGTGGCGGAGTACCAGAGCGCCCTGGAGCACTTCTCCCGGCTGGAGGGCAGCGGCAAGCACAAAGCCCGTGCGCACCTGATCCTGGGGTCGCTCCTCGTGGAGACCGGTGACCTGCACGGCGCGGAGACGCATCTCCTCGACGCCCTCGGGCAGTACCTGGACGCCCCGCACGAGCCGCGGGACCAGGCGGACTGCTACGTCAACCTCGCGCGCGTCTACCGGGAGACCCGCCGCCACGCCCAGGCCGTGACCGCCTACAACCGCGCCGTGGACTTCTACGAGCAGGACCCGGACTCGTTCCGGGACCGTTCCGACTGCTTCACCGAGCTGGGCGCTCTCCACGAGTCTGCGGGGCAGCTGGACGAGTCCGCCGCGGCCTTCGCGGAGGCGGCCCGGCTGCGGCGCGCCGCCGAGCAGCACGGCGGACGCGCGTGAGCCAGTCCTTGGTCTTCGGATGCATGAACCTGGGCGGTGCCTGGGGCCAGGAGCGCATCCCGGCCGCCCAGTACGACGCCGCCCGCGACGCCGTGCACGCCGCGCACCGTGCCGGGTACACGCTCTTCGACCACGCGGACATCTACATCGGCGGGGACTCCGAGACCGTGTTCGGGCGGATCATCGGCGAGGACGCCGTGCTGCGCCAGGCCGTGCAGGTCCAGACCAAGTGCGGCATCCGGCTCCCCGGGAACACCGCTCCCGCGGGGGCTCCCGCCCACTACCGGCTGGACCGGGACGCCGTCCGCTCCTCGCTCGAGGGTTCCCTGCAACGGCTCGGGGTGGACCGGGTGGAGCGGCTGTTCCTGCACCGCCCGGATCCCCTGACGCCCCCGGAGGAGACCGCCGCCGCCCTGGACGAGCTGCACCAGGAGGGGCTCATCGGCTCCGTGGGGCTGTCCAACATGACCACGGAGCACGTGGTGCAGCTGCGCCGCCACCTGCGGGCACCCGTCACTGCCGTGCAGATGCAGCTGAGCCTGGCCCACCGGAACCTCGTGGAGGCCCAGGTGCTGGCCAACCACCCGGACGGGGCCGCCGTGTCCTTCCCCCGCGGCCTGCCGGAGCTGTGCGCCGCGGAGGGCATCGAGATCCAGGCGTGGGGTGCGCTCGCCGGCGGCGTCTACTCCGGTGCCACCCCTCCCCGGGCCTCCGCCGCGGCCCACGGCCCCTCGGACCAGGGCGAGGCGGGTCGGCGGGACCGCCCGGCCGTCGACGCCGCGGGGGAACCTGACCGTGCGGCGTCGTCCGCCGGTGCCGGGGGCCTCCCCGACACGCCCGAGGAGCGCACGAGCGCGCTGGTCGCCCGACTCGCGGAGCGCCTGGAGGTCCCGGCGGAGGCCGTAGTGGTCGGCTGGCTGCTGCGACTGCCCCACGGCATCCGCCCCGTGGTGGGGACGCTGAATCCCCGGCGGATCGCGGCCTGTGCGCAGGCTCCCCGGGCGGCGCAGCTCATGACGCACGAGGACTGGTACGCCCTGTGGACCGCGGCACGCGGACGCCCGCTGCCGTAGCCCCGCAGTCCTGATGCGCGCCTCCCGTCACCGAACAGTGACCATTCGGTGCTTGCCTGTCCCCCGAGCCGGGGATATTTTCGATCGTTAAGAAGGCGCGGCGGGCTGCCGCGCGGCCGACAGGAAGATGGCAAGCATGGAGCATGACTGGCTCACCCGAGTGCCCGGGCACGTCGTGTGCCGCCCGGACCAGTTCGGCTACCGCACGGACCTCCCGGTGCTCGACGCCCCCGCGGGCCGCCGCCTCCGGGTGGACGGGCTCACGGACGTGGAGCTGCGCGTGGGATCCGGGCACCACCAGTTCGTCATCACCCACGCGGGGCAGAGCTGGGTGGAGACGGTGGGGGTCTTCGAGGACGGCGCCGCCGAGCTGCCCATCCTGCGCGACATCTCGCACCCCTGCCCCTTCGCCTCCCGCGTGGAGGTGGGCTGCACCGTCACCGAGCACTCCGCCCGCGGACTGCGCAAGGAGCTCGCGCGGATCCGGACCACGCTGGAGAGCGCGCCCCTGGCGGTCTGCGTCCAGGACCCGGAGGAGCCGGCCGCCATCACGGCAGCCACGTGCCACGTGGACCGGGAGTCCCACGCCCTGCTGTGGTGGACCTGGCGCGTGCTGCCCGAGCACGGCGCGGTCCTGCGCACGCGCGCCGAGCTGCAGTTCGCCACGGCCCCGGGCGTCGCGGCCTGAGCCCTGCGCGCCCGTCCTGCCTCAGAACGGCGACGGCGCGGTGTGCGGCGCGAGCACGTCCCGCTGCTCACGCGTGAGGCGCAGCACCGTGCGGGTCTCCGGCAGGTAGAACGCCAGCTGGGTCTGCGCGCGCACGCACGGGGAACCGTCCGCGGAGTCCAGGATCTCGAACCCCAGCACCAGGGTGGCGGCCCTCGCCGAGACCACCCACACGCGCACGTCCACCGGTTCGTTGCGGTACTCCAGGGGCCGCAGGTACTTCACGCGGTGCTCTGCGATCAGTGCCTGGGTTCCTTCCGGCAGCACGGAGAACAGCGGAATCCTGGGCGGGACCACCTGCTCCCCCGTGCCCACGGGAACGCCGAAGGCCGCGATCCGAGCTTCCTCCAGAACACGGATGACCTCCACGTTGTTCACGTGGCCGTACGGATCCATGTCCCCCCACCGCAGAGGAACCGGGCAGGTCACGGCGCGTTCGAGGTGTTCATCCGATCGCATGTGCTGACTCCTTGCTGGGCGTTTACCGGCGGACGCACGCAGCCGTGGGTCCCTGCCGTGCTGGGTGAGATGATATCCGCGGCGCGCCCGCCGAACAGCCCCAGTGAGAGGAACCCCGTGGCCCCGACTCCCTCCGGGCACCCCCCTGCGCTCAGGCGGAAGTGGCCCCTCGTGGTGCTGATCACCCTGACGCTCCTCGTGACCCTGTGGCTCGCCGTGTGCCACGCCGTCCTCGACAGCCCGGACGTGGACCCGCCCCGCACCTCCGACGCCGTGTTCGTGCTGGGCCCTCCGGACCCCGCCCGCATGGCCTACGCGGAGGACCTCGTCTACAACCAGCACATCGCGGACGCCCTGGTGGTCTCCACACCGGACGCCCAGCCCTTCGACCCGCCCGAGATGGTGGAGTACTACACCGCCAAGTCGTTCTGCGAACCCCGCGACGGTGTGGAGGTGCTGTGCTTCAAGCCCAATCCCTCCACCACGCAGGGAGAGGCCATCAAGCTGCAGGAGCTCTCGGCGCAGCACGGCTGGGACACCGTCACCGCCGTGACGTTCACCCAGCACGTCTCCCGTTCCCGGCTGATCCTGGAGCGCTGCTACTCCGGGGAGCTGCGGATGTCCGCGGTGGACTTCCAGCTCACGGGCAAGAGTCTCTTCAACCAGTACCTCCACCAGAGCGCCGGGTACGTGAAGGCCTGGGTCACCCCGGGGTGCGACCAGCAGCTGCCCTGGACCCCCAAGTCCGAGGACTGAACCGGAGCGCAGCCGTCCGATCTCGTGGCCCCGCTCCGGATCGTTGCGGCCGGAGGCTCTGAAGGTCGCGCGACGGGCACCCCGCCCACGGGGTCACCGGCCCGCACCGCGGGGACACCGGGCGCGCCCTCTCCGTGGGGACACCGGCCCACTTCGCGGAGACACCGAGCGCGCCGGTCCGCGAGCGGCGTCGCCCCCACGCAGACCGGCCCAGGACGCTGACCGGAGGGCGCTTATGCGGGTCGGAACCCGTTCCTAACCTGGGGTTTCTCTTCTTCCCCGAGGTCTGGAAAGGACCGCCCCATGCCCAGGACCGCCCCGTGATGGGCCCCAGCCACGCCGCATGCGGTGCCGCCGCGTGGGTGGCACTGACCGGCACCTACACCGTGGATCTCGCGGACGTCTCCTTCCCCGTGGGCCTCGGTCTCATGCCCGTGGGGGATCCCGGGGTGGTCACCGGCGCGCTGATCTGCGCCGGGGCGGCCCTGCTGCCGGACCTCGACCACCCGGGCGGAACCGTGGCACGGTCCCTGCCGCCGGTCTCGCGCTGGCTCGCGAAGGGTCTGAGCCGACTCGCCGGCGGGCACCGCCGCGGCACGCACTCGCTTCTGGGCTTGCTTGCGATCATGGTGCTCGCCGAGCTCTCCCAGCGCGCTTCTGTTCCGGTGGGCGACGCCCTGCAGTGGAGCGGCACGGAGTCCGCGGCGGACACGACAGGCGGTGCGGCCACCGGTGCCGCGGTGTCCGGCGGGCTGGGCGCAGGGTCCGGGGGGTCGGGGGCGGTCGGTGACGCGGCGGCGTTGTTGCCCGGGCAGGTGTGGCCGCTGGCCGCGGTGCTGTCCGTGCTGCTGATCGCGTGCGCGGTCAAGGTGCTGGCCTTCGTCCCGGACCGGCTCTCCCACGCCAACTGGGTGGTGGGCATCCTGCTCGGGGCGTTCGTGGCCGCGCACCCCCCGGAGCATCCGCACTGGTTCGTGGTGGCCGTGGGACTCGGGTGCGCCGTGCACATGGCCGGCGACCTGCTGACCACCCAGGGCATCCACCTGCTGTGGCCGCTGCGCCTCCCCCTCCCGCTCCCCGCCTCCCTCTACCGGCGGCGCTCGTTCGTGCGCCTCCCCCTGCTGGGCAACGCCGGATCCGGCCGGGAGATCCTGCTGCTCGTGCCCGTCACGCTGTACGCGGTGGCGGGGCTGCTCTGCGCCGCGATCGCGTGGACGGGGCTCACGGTCAGCATGTGATGGCGACGACGCCGCGGCCCGGGTCGCGGGCGGCGTCGGCCCCGGCTCCGAGCACGCCGCGACGCGCTGTCGCGCGCCGCACCCCGCCTTCCGAGGCCACGATTCGCCAACCCGGGCAGGGTGGGGTAGGCTTTTCGACGTTGCTCACGGGCGTACGCCGAGTGGGACAACGAGCGCGAGTGGCGGAATAGGCAGACGCGCACGGTTCAGGTCCGTGTGCCCGAGAGGGCGTGGGGGTTCAACTCCCCCCTCGCGCACCGCAGGAAGTCCCGTTCGACCGGATGGTCGGGCGGGACTTCTGTCATTCCGATGGTCATGCGCCCCCGGGGACTCTCATCACGCACTTGTCACTCACTTGCACCGTCACTGAGAATCAAAGTGTCAATCAAACTCACAATTTTGTCACTGATGCCAGTACTCTGACGCCACGGCATGGAGCACCGCCCGTCTGCAGTCCGTTCTGGAAGACATGCGTGCCCGCAGGGGAGACACCACCTCGGTCGAAGTCAAACGGGCGTCCGGTGGCCTACCCCACCTCGCCGACACCATCTGTGCCTTCGCAAACATGCCCGGGGGCGGAAGCATCATCCTGGGGGTCGACGAGTCCTCGGGGTCGTTCGACGTGACAGGACTGGACGACGTCGCAGCAGCAGAAAGCGGGCTCGTAGCCACCGCGAGACAATCGGTGTCCCCCTCCCCGCACATCACGACCGAAACCCACACCCTCGATGGGCGTGTGGTGCTCGTGGCCCACGTTGCCCCATTGCGCATCGTCGACAAACCGGCAACTACGGGCGGTCGAGCCTACCTACGGCAATCGGACGGCGACTACACCATGCAGGAGCACGAACTCCGGATGCTGGAGGTGGCCAAGCTGCACGCTGACGAACAGGTCGACTACGACCTTCAGCCAGCGCGGGGCCGCTCCATCGACGATCTGCTGCCCGAGGCGGTGAGCACGTACCTTCACACCACCCGCGAGCGGGACCAGCGCCTTCGATCGCTTGACGACGACAAGATTCTTCGCACGACCTCGGTGGTGACGGCGGACGGCGTTCCGACCCTCGCAGGACTCTATGCCCTCGGCATGTATCCCCAGGGACACTATCCAGGGCTCACTGTCACGGCTGCCGTGCAGCTGCCGGAGAGCGGGGGCAATGTTCGAAATCAGAATTTGGAGGATTTCACCGGGCCACTCCCCGTCCTTCTCGAAGACCTCTTGGCATGGGTTCGGCGGAACCTGGGGACAGTTCAGCGGTACAGGGAAGACGGGCACATGGAATCCGTGGCCGAGATCCCGTTGAACGCCGTCCGAGAGCTCATCGGAAATGCTCTCGTCCACCGGGATTTGGGACCGAACACCCTCGGTGTGGGCAAGTCGATCCAGGTCAGACTGACGCCAAGAAATCTGTTCGTCCTGAGCCCCGGGGGACTGCGCGGGGTGTCTCTCGCACAGCTTGAAAGTGAGGACCATGCTCAGGCTGCAGTGAACCAGCGCGTTTACCAGATGGCAAAAAAGCTCACCACGAGTGACGGCGCTTCGATCATCGAAGGCGAGGGCGGCGGGCTCCGGGAGGTCTACGACGCCGCCCGCCGGCACGGCCTGCCGCGCCCGCAGTTGCACGACACGGGGGTGCAGTTCAAGGCACTGCTGTGGCGCCCCACGAGCCAGACCCCGCATTCCGGGACTCCGCCAGCTGCGAGCGCAGCGCAGCGCAGCAAGGCCACGCCGCAAACCTCCGCCCCTACCGTTCACGAAGCCAAGGTGCTGGAGGTTCTGCGTCTCCATTCCCCTCTTCGGCTGGAAGATCTCGCAGTCCAGACGGGTTTGACCACATCCCAACTCCGCTATGCCCTGCGCTTGCCGCTCGCGGAGGGTCTTGTGGCGATGCAGGGCGGCCAGGGACGCAAGGGGACGCGGTACGTCATGAACAACGACGCATAGGGCTGCCGCCGTCGTCGACAACCATCTTTCGAAAATGGGCAGTTGCGCGTCCGCCACGAAAGACTGCAAGCCGCACTGCACGAGCAGTGGTGGGTGCGCCGGTACGAACCAAGGCATCCATTTGGGTTGTTCGCGACTTCTCAACTCGCCGGGGCCCGAATTATCCCTCCTGTGCCGCGGCCGACCCGCCCACCTGCGCGAACAGCGGCAGCACCCGGTTCTGGAAGTGGGTCTGCAGCACCACCACGCTGCGGGTGCGGTTCACGGCTCCGGTCCGGGCGATCGCGTCGATGACCCGCTGCAGGTCGTCGTTGGAGCGGGCCACCACGCGGACCATCACGTCGTGGTCCCCGGAGACCGTGTACATCTCGATCACCTCGGGGATCTCGCGCAGCGCCTCCCCCACGGGAACGTGGCCCACCCCCTGGCTGATCTCGATGGAGACGATCGCCATCACGGGGTAGCCGAACCGGGCCGGGTTCAAGGTGGGTGCCACGTCCTGGATGACACCCGCAGCCTTGAGCTTGTCGAGGCGGGACTGCACAGTGGGGCGGGCCACCCCGAGCGCGCGCGACGCCGCGAGCACCCCGATCCCGGAATCCTCGCTGAACAGCTGCACGATCCGGACGTCGAGCTCGTCGATCTTCATATCCGATCCCCTTGCCTGAGTACCGCCTGAGTGCCACCGCACACGCGTTGCACATGACATATTGTGCAGTGATCACCGGCACACACGCTGAGAACTGCACATTGTGCTCACTCCGGACTGACCCGGTTGTGCGCCCCCATGGGCTGTGTCACTGTGACTGCCACCACAGATCCCGCAAGGAGTCCTTCGTGTCCCATCATTCTTCGGGAGACGCGGCCCGATCCGCCGTGTCCCTGCGTTCCGCCCTGCAGTCGCTTCCCCCGTACAAGCCGGGGAAGTCCGCGGCCTCGTCCGACGTCACCACGTACAAGCTGTCCTCGAACGAGAACCCGTACCCGCCCCTGCCGTCCGTCCTGGACGCGGTCAACCAGATGTCCCCGGAGATGAACCTCTACCCGGACATGACCTGCCAGGCCGTCACGGAAGCCGTGGCCAGCCGCTGGGGCGTGGACCCCTCCTCCGTGAGCTTCGGCAGCGGTTCCGTGGAGGTCGCCTCCCAGATCATCCGCGCCGTGTGCGAGGAGGGGGACGAGGTCGTCTTCGCGTGGCGCTCCTTCGAGGCGTACCCGATCCTCACGGGGCTCGCGGGCGCCAAGGCCGTGCACGTGCCGCTGGACGAGAACGAGCGCCACGACCTGCCAGCCATGGCCGCTGCCGTCACCGAGCGCACCAAGGTGATCCTGGTCTGCACGCCCAACAACCCCACCGGCACCTCCGTGACCGCTGACGAGCTCCACGAGTTCATGAAGCAGGTCCCCGAGCACGTGCTCGTGGTGGTGGACGAGGCCTACGTGCACTTCAACGTGGACCCGGACGCGGCCCGCGGCATCGACTTCTTCCGCGCCTACCCGAACGTGGTGGTCCTCCACACGTTCTCCAAGGCGTACGGGCTGGCCGGTCTGCGGATCGGCTACGCGATCTCACCGGACTACATCAGCGCCGCGCTGCGGGCTGTGGCCATTCCCTTCGGAGTGACCAACCTGGCGCAGCAGGCGGCCCTGGCCAGCCTCGCCGCAGAGTCCGAGGTCGAGGAGCGCATCACCGCCCTCGTGGAGCAGCGCGACCACGTGCACCAGCGGCTCACGGAGCAGGGCTGGGACGTCGTGGAGTCGCAGGCGAACTTCGTGTGGCTGCGCACCGGTGAGCACACCGCGGCCGCGGAGGAGATCTTCACCCGGCACGGCGTGATCGTGCGCGCCTTCACCGACGAGGGCATCCGCGTGAGCATCGGCTCCCCCGCCGGCAACCAGGCCTTCCTGGTGGCTGCGGAGGAAGTCCGCGCCCACCTCGACGGCGCCGCGACCTCCCGGAACGAGGGCTGAACCCCATGAGCACCACCCCTCAGGCCCCGGGTCACGCCCCGGACGCCTCCACCAAGACCGTCCGCGGCCTCAAGCCCCGCCAGCTGACCATGATGGGACTGGGCGGCGCGATCGGCGCGGGCCTGTTCCTGGGCAGCGGCAAGGGCGTGGCCGTGGCGGGCCCCGCCATCCTCGTCTCCTACGTGGTGGCGGGCGCCCTGGTGGTCCTCATCATGTGGATGATCGGCGAGCTCTCCGCCGCGAACCCCACGAGCGGCGCCTTCTCCACCCACGCGCAGAACGCCTTCGGCCCCGTGGCCGGGTACACCGTGGGCTGGCTGTACTGGGTGCAGCTCGCGGTCGTGACCGCCGCCGAAGCCAACGGAGCCGCCACGATCCTCACGGGCATCCTGGGGGACTCCGTGGCAGGGATCGGCGTGCCACCCACATGGGTGCTGAGCCTGGTCTTCATGGCCGTCTTCACCGTGATCAACATGTTCGCCGTGAGCAAGTACGGCGAGTTCGAGTTCTGGTTCGCGTTCCTCAAGGTGGGCGTGATCCTGGCGTTCCTGGTGGTCGGCATCCTGATGCTCTTCGGAGTGATCCCCGGCCACGAGGGCGGGCTGTCCAACTTCCAGGACTTCGCCCCCACCGGGATCGCCGGTGTGGGTGCGGGCCTGCTGATCGTGATCTTCTCCTTCGGCGGCACCGAGATCGTGGCGATCGCCGCGGGTGAGACCGCGGACCCGCAGAAGAGCGTGGCCACGGCCATCCGCACCGTGGCGTGGCGCATCGTGCTGTTCTACATCGGCTCGGTGTTCATCATGGTCGCGATCCTGCCGCCCTCCCAGGCGGATCCGCCCGAGGGCCCCTTCGCGGCGGTGCTGAACGTCGCCGGCCTCCCGGCTGCGGGCAGCATCATGGCTCTGATCGCCGTGTTCGCCCTGCTCAGTGCGCTCAACGCCAACATCTATGCCGCGTCACGCATGATGCACTCCCTGGCCCAGCGCAACTACGCGCCGGCCGCGATCAAGCGCACCGCGCACAACAGTGTGCCGCGCCGCGCCGTGCTGCTCACGGTGTCCTTCGGGTTCGTGGCGAGCATCCTGGAGGCGCTGTTCCCGGGCAAGGTGCTGGACACGCTGCTGGCAATCGTGGGCTCCACGATCATCATCATCTGGATCTCCGTGGCCGCCTCGCAGATCACCCTGCGCCACCGCCGCGAGCGGGAGAACCCCGGGGTGCGTGCCAGCACGTATACCATGCCGCTCTTCCCGTTCCTGTCCTACCTCACGGTGGCCATGCTCGTGCTGATCGTGGTGGTCACCATGTTCGACCCAGCCTCCCGCAACCAGCTGCTGCTCACGGTCACCGCCACGGCGCTGATCGCGCTGACGGGCGTGTTCGTGACCCGCCGCTCCGAGCAGCCCGCCACCGAGCACGCGGACCTCGGCGAGTAGGAGCGGCACGCATGAGCACGCACGACGACGCCGCGGCCGCCCACGATTCCGGCTCGCCCCGCGGGACGACCGCCGGTCGGGCCGCCGTGGCGGCGCTGCGGGAGCACGGCGTGGACACCGTGTTCGGGATCCCCGGTGTGCAGACCTACGAGCTGTTCGAGGCTCTGCGGAAGGAACCCGGCATCGAGGTCATTGCCACGCGGCACGAGCAGGCGAGCGCCTACATGGCGCTGGGCTACGCCCAGTCCACCGGGCGCCCGGGCGTGTTCAGCGTGGTGCCCGGACCGGGCGTGCTCAATGCCGGCGCGGGCATGCTGACCTCGCTGGCGACGAGCACGCCCACGGTGTGCCTCACGAGCGAGATCCCCACCGAGTTCATCGGCAGGGGGATGGGCCACCTGCACGAGATGCCGGACCAGCAGGCCACGGTGGCCTCGTTCACCAAGTCCGCGTGCACCGTGACCGACCCCGCCGAGGTGCCCGCGGCGGTGGCCGAGGCGTTCACCCGAGCGACCGGCGGGCGGCCCGGACCCAGCGTCGTCGCCATCCCGTGGGATGTGCTCACGCAGAAGGCGGAGATGCAGAGCGTGGTGGCGCCGCCCGTGGCTGCACCGGAGGCGGACGCGGGTGAGGTGGCCCGCGCCGCGGAGCTGCTGCGCTCCGCCCGCAACCCCATGCTCATGGTGGGCAGCGGTGCCCGGCACGCGGGCACGGAGATTCTGGCCCTGGCCGAGAAGCTGCAGGCCCCTGTGGTGTCCCTACGGGGTGGTCGCGGGATCGTGTCCGACGAGCACCCGCTGGGGTTCACGAGCGCTCAGGGCTTCGAGCGCTGGGCGGAGACGGACGTGCTGCTCGGCATCGGCACCCGGCAGGAGCTCGTGTGGTTCCGCTGGCCGGACACCCCCGAGGGGCTGCGCACCGTGAACGTGGACATCGACGCGGCCCAGCAGGATCGGCTCACGCCGGACGTGCCGCTCACCGGGGACGCCCGGGCGGTCACCGCGCAGCTGCTCGAAGCCCTCGACGACATGCCCGCACGGGCATCCCGCTCCGCGGAGTTCGAGGAGGTCAAGGAGGGCGTCCGGGCCGAGATTGCACAGCTGCAGCCCCACAGCGACTACCTGGCCGCGATCCGCGAGACGCTCCCCCGGGACGGATACTTCGTGGAGGAGGTCTCGCAGATCGGCTTCGCGTCCATCTTTGCACTGGAGGTCTACGAGCCCCGCCACTTCATCACCAGCGGCTACCAGGGCAACCTGGGATACGGCTTCCAGACGGCGCTGGGGGTGCAGGCCGCGAACCGGGACAGCGTGGTGGTCTCCGTGACCGGGGACGGTGGTTTCCTGTACGGCGTGCAGGAGCTCGCCACCGCCGTGCAGCACGGGCTGAACCTCATCACGGTGGTGTTCGACAACCAGGCCTTTGGCAACGTCCAGGCGGACCAGGTGCGGATCTACGGCCACGGCTCCGCCACCGAGCTGGCCAATCCGGACTTCGTGGCGCTGGCGGAGTCCTTCGGTGCCCTGGGCCTGCGCGCCACGTCCCCGGACGAGCTGCGCACGGCCATGACGGAGGCGATCGCCGCCCGGCGCCCCACGGTGATCGAGGTGCCCATGCCGCTGTCCCTCGAGCAGAGCCCCTGGAAGTTCCTCATGCCCGCGAGCCGCGCGAAGGCCGCGGAGCCGGAACGGCCCTGAGCGCGCGGCAGCGGTGACCACGGCGGGGCACGACGCCGCCGTGGTCAGCCCCGCGCGACCGTCACCTTCCCCGTGGCGCGGTGCCACGTGGCGGTGCACCCGTTGGAGAACTTCTGCGCCATGCCCCCGGACACCGCGTACTCGTCCGTGACGGGAAAGCCCCAGCCGTGCTCGTGTCCTGCCCTGGACCATGCCGAGCCGATCCCCCCGCTGAGCTTGACCACGTGCGTTCCTCCGCGGGGCGAGTACATGGCCCGGAAGCGGGCGCTGCCCTGGTGGAAGTCCTGGTACGCGCCACCGGGGAGAAGCTTCTCCGCCATCACGGGATATCCCCACGCGCGTTCCAGACCGGCGGCCCGGTACGCGTTGCCGATGCCGGTCCCCCACTTCACGGGGTGCGCCCCGGTCTGCGAGCTCCAGTAGTAGGTGTAGTTGGCCGTGAAGCCCTGGTAGACCCCGCCCCGGTGGCCAGTGGGCTTCTCGGGGGAGGTGGGCTGTCCGTAGCGCGCCGCCCCGCCGGTGGCCAGGTAGTCGGTCCTGATGGCGCCCTTCAACCATGACGAGGTCTGTGCGGGTGGAGCCGGGGGCAGTGCCGCGAGGTCGTGACGCAACAGGCCCACGATGTCGTACTCCTCGTGGTCGACCCCCGGCAGGGTGGACAGGGAGGTGCGGGTGAACCCGTCCTTCACGTAGCGCTTCTGGCCCTTGGTCGCCGCGTTGCGGGCCGACCACGTGGGCGGGTTGGTGCTGCCCGCCACGTCCTCGGACCCCACGTGCCAGGTCAGGGGCAGGGAGCGCACCGCGGCCCCGGGCGCAGTCTGCATCCCGTAGGAGCCGCCGCCGCCGATGATCGTGGCGCCACCGCCCTTGATCCAGCCCTGCCGGTCCGCGAGCAGCTCGTAGGTGATGAACTCGGCCCCGCCCGAGTAGCCGGTGAGCCACACGCGGGAGGTGTCCAGCCCGTACCGGGCCGTGAGGGAACTCTGCAGGGCCCGGAACCAGTCGCCGTTGGCATCCGTTTCCTCCCACCACGTGATGCCGTTGCCTCTGGCCTGACGGTCCGGTGAGATTGGGACCACCAGCACCATGTTCTTCTTCCGGGCCTCCGCGGCCATGGCCCGCATGTGCGATCCCCCGGGGTCGTGGACCCAGGACTCGCCGGGCTTGTCGTAGTCGCCACCCAGGTAGAAGACCGCTCCCACGGCCTTCGAGGGGTCCAGGCCGTCCGCGTAGACGTGGTAGGTGGAGGTCAGTCCCGCCGCGGTGAACCTCTGGTGGAACGCCGTGGTGGGCACTGCGGCTCGCGGCGCGTGCACGGCCGCCGGTTGCGGCTGCGGTGGGGCTGCTGCGGCGGGAGAGCCGGCCAGCAGGGTCAGAGTTGCCGCGCACAGGGCTGCAGCGGGCATGACGGTAGAACGGGGG
>NZ_JASDCY010000037.1:0-28681 GCF_030407675.1 Kocuria sp. APC 4018
GCCCGTGACTTTCAACCGGGCGGCCGCGGCACCGGGGAGCCCGGCCCCGATCCACAGGCTCCCGTGGGCACTCAGGGTGACGCGACACCCCCGGGCGCGGCGGACCGGTCGCGCAACGGCGTCTCTCCCGGGGTGGTCATCGCCCTGGTGGCGGTGGGCGTGGTCATCGGCCTCGCGGTTCTCGCGGGGTTGATCTACCTGCTGGTCACCTCCCTCGGGAGCCCTCGGGACGACGGGCCCGAACCGCTGACCTCCTCGGCGCAGGTGGCCGAACCCACCCGGGGGAGCGATCCCACGAGCCCCGGCCCGGCGGCGTCGTCAGCGGGGCGGGACACCACGAGCGCGGGGCCGACGACGAGCGCGGCCGCCCCCGGCGCCGCGGGCACCCGGGCGCTGCCGGCCCCGAACGGGAAGCCCCTGGTGCAGAAGAGCGGGACGTTCCAGGAGCTCACGCTGGAGCAGCGGACCGAGAACGCCGTGACCCTCCCGGCCGGGGACGAACCGCTGCTGGTGGTGTGGAGCGCAACCGGCGGCGGGGACAGCGGCTCCGTGTTCCTCACCGGCGCCGAGCGTCCCGGCGGGCAGCCGACGGAGACCCTGGGGTCGGTGCGCGCGGGACAGACGGGGACGGCACTGGTCAATGCCTCGAGCACCAGGCGCCACACCGCCGTGCTCTACCCGGAGGGCAACTCTGGGATGGAGTGGGACGTGAAGATCTACCCGCTCTCCGCCGTGCCCGTGGTGGAGCGCGGCACCGCCGTGACCGGGGAGGGCCCCGGGGTCTTCCGGCTGCCACCGGGCCCGGCCCGCACGCACTCCCTGGAGGTGACCGCGGAGCACGACGTCCCTGCCGTGGCCGTCTACGACGCCGACGACCTCGGGCTCTCCACCGCGTTCGAGTACGGGACGTCCCCCGTGACGGTGGACGTCGAGGTCGACGGCGGTGAGCAGGTGGTGGTGGTCGAGTCGCAGGAGAAGTGGAGCTTCCGGCCCACCGGCTGAGCGGCCGCGCACGGGGCCCGCAACTGGTTCCGCGGGGTCGTGCATCAGCGGAGCAAACGCAGCCCGGGGGCCGAAAATCTGCACTAGCGGAGCAAATGCACGACGCTCCGCAGGGCTTGGGGTGCCTCGGGCGCCAGGGTGCTGTGCCGTTGCCGGTGCGGCAGGCGACGCCGCCGGTTCAGCCCCGCGGGCGCAGGACGGTGTTCGGCAGCTCCGGTGCGGGCAGCGGGTCCGGCTGGCCGGGTGGGAAGGTCCCGAACTGCGGGAAGGGCCGCCCGTCGTCGTAGGCGGTGTCGAGCAGCCCGTCGAGCTCCGCCCCGCCCACAGGGCCCCCGGTGCGGTCCGGGGCCAGCGGTGAGTCGGGGCCCGGCGCCGCGAAGCCCATCTCCTCCATGTACGCACGCCGCCACGCGGCGATCTCCTCGTGGGAGCGGCCCACGAAGTTCCACCACATCACGATCTGCTCGTTCAGGGGCGCCCCGCCGATGAGCAGGACCGTGGCGGCGTCGTCGCCCGTGGTGAGGCGCAGGCGGGAGCGGCCCGTGCCCGCGAACCCGATGCCGTGCCGGGGGATCTTCACGCCGTCCAGGGAGAGCGGAGCGTCCACGCGCAGCACGCCGTGCTCGTGCTCGGGTGGTACGTCGACCTCCACGGTGGTGCGCGGTTCGATCAGCAGCTCCGCGCCCGTGAGCGGGATGCGCGTAGCCACGGGGGAATCCACCCCCAGCAGGGAGCCGAGGAACACGCGGGCCCGGTACCCCGGCCCCGCCAGGAGCTCGGGTCGATGGGTGTCCAGGCTCGGCTCCCCGAAGCGGGACTCGTCCGGGAACGCGTACCAGAGCTGCACGCCGTGGAGCACGCTGGTGTCCCGGGTGGAGAACTCGGAGTGGGTGATCCCGCGTCCGGCGTTCATCAGGTCCACCTCTCCGGGGCGGACGGTGGCCCAGTTCCCGGCGGAGTCCACGTGGTCGATGCGGCCCTCGAACAGCCAGGACACGGTCGCCAGGCCCGTGTGGGGGTGGCGTGGGACCTTCATTCCACCGGTGGTCGCCACGCGGTCCGGGCCGTAGGAGTCCAGGAAGCACCAGGCGCCGATCAGCGACCGGCCCTTCTGCGGCAGGGTGCGCCGCACGGTCATCCCGCGCGGGCCGCCCAGGGGCACGTCCCGGGGCTCGAGGATCTCCACGGGCCCGTTCTCCCCGTCCGCCACGACGACGCCGCTGCGCAGCCCGCCGCGCGTCGGCGCGGGTCCCGGGCGGCACACGGTGGGCTGCGGGTCCTTCTCGGGGTTGCTCACCGCTCGCCTCCGGCCCGGTCCTGCTGCGCGCCGGTGTTCCCGGAGGTGGGGTGGTCGTGCCGATCGACCGGGACCGCCGCGGCGGTCGCAGACGGGTCCGGTGGCGAGGAGGCGCGGTCCTCGCCGCTCCCGCGCTGGGCCACCCACTGCTGGAACACGGCCGAGTCCTGCTCGCCCAGGCCGGCGTCCACGAGGTGCCGGGCGGCGTCGCGCAGTGGCCCGCCCAGCACGGAGGCGGTGCCGGTGGCGCGGGCGGCGTCGAGGTAGGCGGAGACGTCCTTGTGGACGAAGGCCGCGCGGGCGGAGACCGAGTAGTCGTGGGCCACGAGCTTGGGGGTCTTGTCCGCCATGACCACGGAACCGGCGTAGCCGCCCTGCATCAGCTCCAGCAGCTCGGCCAGGTCCAGCCCCGCGCGCTCGGCCACCACGGATGCCTCGGCGAGGGCCACGATCTCCGCGGCGCAGATCAGCTGGTTGCACGCCTTGGCCACCTGCCCCGCGCCGAGCGGTCCCAGGTGCACGGGCCGCCCGCAGGCCGCCAGCACGTCCATCACCGGGGTCACCTCGTCCGGCGCTCCGCCCACCATGATGGACAGCTCGCCCCGCACGGCGCCCGCTTCGCCCCCGGAGACGGGCGCGTCCACGAGCGCGAGGTCCGGGTGCTCGCGGTGCCAGCGGGCGACGTCGTCCGGGGAGACGGTGGAGCCGATCGCGATGACGACGCCGCCGCGCTCGCGGTCCCGCTCGGCCGCACCGTCCGCGAGGTGCGGCAGCAGCGCGTCGATCTCCAGGGCGCCCGGGACCATGAGGAGCACGACGTCCGCCTGGCTGGCCATGTGGCGGGGATCGTCCACGGGGCGGGCACCGTCCGCCTTGTGCAGGGAGTGCCGCAGGACCATGACGTCGTGGCCGGCGGCCACCAGGTGCCCGGTCATGGGGGTGCCCATGGCGCCCAGGCCGATGACGCCCACGGTGCGGGGGATGGTGGTCATGGGGACTCCTGGGCTCGGGGTGCAGGGGTGTTCCATTGTGGCCCGTGGTGCGGTGGAGGGATAGATGTGTTGGTGCTCTAAATGAAAACGATTCGCATGTAGTGGTACGGTTCCGCCATGCACACACCACGAGACCCCGGTCCCACTGCCCGCCGATCCACCGCTGCCTCCGTGCGGCGCCACGCGCCCCTGCCCCTGGCGGTGACCTGCCTGGGGGTGACCGCGCTGCTGCTGAGCGGGTGCGCGCAGGGTGGCGGGGCGGCGTCGTCGTCCTCGGCGAGTCCCAGCGAGAAGGCGACGCCGGCCGCGAAGGAGGTCTCGCACCTGGCCCCGCGTGCGGTGCTCGCGTACGAGGGCGGGCTGCTCACGGTGGACACCGAGTCCGGGGAGGTGGTGGAGGACGTCGCGGAGGACGGGTTCCTGCGGCTCAACGACGCGGGCGACGGGCGGCACGTGATGGTGTCGGACGGGGATGAGTTCAAGGTCTTCGACACGGGGCTGGAGGCCAAGGCGCACGGCGACCACCACCACTACTACCAGTCTGTGCCCGCGCTGACCGGCCGCACGTTCGCTGCTCCCCACGCGGGGCACGTGGTGGTGCACGACGGGAAGACCACCCTGTTCGGGGACGGCGACGGGTCCATCCAGACCTTCGAGTCCGGCGCGCTCAAGGAGAAGGGCGAGCCCTCGGTGGAGAAGCGAGCGACGAAGGCACCGCACCACGGCGTGGCGCTGGAGCTCTCCGACGGCACGCTGTTCACCACGCAGGGCACCGAGGACGAGCGGCACACCGCGCAGGTGCTCGCACCGGACGGCTCCGTCAGGGCGGAGACCACCGACTGCCCCGGCGTGCACGGGGAGGCCGCGGCGGCGCCCGGCAAGCGCACGGACACCGTCATGGTCGGCTGCGAGAACGGGCCCGTGGTGTACCGGGACGGGGCGTTCCACAAGGTGCCCGTGAAGGACGCCTACGCGCGCTCCGGGAACCTGGCGGGCTCGCAGGCGTCCCCGATCGTGCTCGGCGACTACAAGGTGGACAAGGACGCGGAGCACGAGCACCCCACCCGGGTGGCGCTGTTCGACACCCGCAACGACTCGCACAAGCTCGTGGACCTGGGCTCCTCCTACTGGTTCCGTTCCCTGGCCCGCGGGCCCCACGGCGAGGGACTCGTGCTGACCTACGACGGCAAGCTCGCCGTTATTGACCCGAACACCGGGAAGATCACGAAGCGGATCCCCGTGATCTCGCCGTGGCAGGAGAAGGACGACTGGCAGCAGGCCGGTCCCGCGGTCAAGGTGGCCGGGGACAAGGCGTACGTCACGGACGCGGAGCACCGGAAGCTGCACGTGGTGGACCTGGGTGACGGCACCGTGGCCAAGAGCATCGACCTGCCGCAGACCCCGGTGGAGCTCGCGGTCACCACGGGTAAGCCCCACGGGGCGGGGGCTGCCTCCGGCGAGGGTCACGACCACGGCCCCGAGGGGCACCACGGGGAGGCGTCGCACGGCCACTGAGCCGCACGGCCACTGGGTCGCAGGGGTGCGGTGGCTGGCCGCGGCCTCGGGGTGGCTCGGTCCGGCTGGGCGCCATGGCTGAGGACGGCGCAGAACACGGCGACGCCGCCGGGCAGGGTCCCGGCGGCGTCGCGGCTGTGTGGGTGGGTTCATAAATGAACGTCGATCATTTATAGTGATGCACACGACATGAGCGCTCGACCCCGCGTTCCAGGAAGCACGGGCACGAGCGCAGCGTTCACCGGACGCCCGCCGTCCCACGGAGGAGACCACCATGGCCGACAAGCTGCAGAACTTCATCGACGGGCACTTCGTGCCTGCCCACGGGGAGAAGACGCTGGACATCGTCGATCCCGCCACCGGGCGGACGGTGGCCGTGTCGCCAGTGTCCAACCAGCAGGACGTCGATGCCGCCTTCGAGGCGGCGTCGGTGGCGTCCAGAACCTGGAAGAAGACCACCCCCGCTGAGCGTCAGGAAGCGCTTCTCCAGCTCGCGGACGCCCTGCAGGAGCACCGTGACGAGCTGGTGGAGGCCCAGCACCGCAACACCGGCCAGCCGCGCACCCAGATCGCGGAGGAGGAAGTGGACGCGGGCACCGACAACCTGCGTTTCTTCGCCGGGGCCGCGCGCACCCTCGAGGGCCGCGCAGCCATGGAGTACATGTCCGAGAACACCTCTTACGTGCGGCGTGAACCCGTGGGTGTGGTGGCTCAGGTCGCACCGTGGAACTACCCCCTGCTGATGGGCATCTGGAAGATCGGCCCCGCGCTCGCGGCCGGCAACACGATCGTGCTCAAGCCCAGTGACACCACGCCCGAGTCCACCCTCGTGCTCGCGCGTCTGGCGGGAGAGATCCTCCCTGCGGGCGTGCTCAACGTGGTGCTGGGAGATGCGGGGAACGGGGGGAACTGCTCACCACGCACCCCACCCCGGCCATGGTGTCGATCACCGGCTCGGTGCGCGCGGGTCGGGCCGTCGCCCGGAGCGCCTCCGAAGGGCTCAAGCGCACGCACCTCGAGCTCGGCGGCAAGGCACCTGCCGTCGTGTTCGCCGATGCGGACCTGGAGCGCACCGCGGAGCAGCTCGTGCAGTACGGAACGTTCAACGCGGGTCAGGACTGCACCGCTGTCACCCGAATCCTGGTGGAGGCCAGTGCGCACGACGAACTCGTCAAGCTCCTGGCGGAGCAGGCGGAGAACACGGTCACGGGCGATCCGGACGAGTCCAAGAACGCCTTCGGGCCGCTCAACAACGTCCGCCACTTCAACGATGTGAAGGCCAAACTCGAGAACATCCCGGCTCACGCGTCCGTGGTCACCGGTGGCGGTCCCGTGGCCGACTCGGACGGCTTCTTCATCCAGCCCACCATCATCACGAACGTCCGGCAGGAGGACGAGCTGGTGCAGGAGGAGACCTTCGGCCCCGTTCTCACCGTGCAGAAGTTCACCACGGAGCAGGAGGCCGTGGAGATGGCCAACGACGTGCCCTACGCCCTGGCCTCCAGCGTGTGGACCTCGGACCACGGGACTGCCATGCGGGTGAGTCGCGATCTCGACTTCGGGTGCGTGTGGGTCAACACGCACATGCTGCTCGTCTCCGAGATGCCCCACGGCGGTTTCAAGAACTCGGGCTACGGCAAGGACCTCTCCCTGTACTCGGTGGAGGAGTACACGCGCGTGAAGCACGTGATGCACTCCCTCGAGGTCTGAGGTGGGGGCGCTGCGTCAGTCGTCCTCCGAAGGACGCAGCGCCTCCAGCTCCTGCCGGAACCCCGCGATCAGGCTCCGCAGGGCGACGTCGAACGCCGCATCGGCGCCGGAACCCGCGGCCCGCCTCCCGCCAGACGAGATCACCGTAAGGTCTCTCTGCGAGACGGCGGCGGAGAAGACCGGGGCGATCTCCGACAGCCGCCCGGGATCGAAGATGTTCTCCGGCGCCGTGGCGTCGTAGGCAGAGCCGAACACGAGGGACTCCACCGCCACCACCGTGTTGACCACCCAGGACTCGGGCCAGCCGGCGCGCACGAGACCCGCGGACACCTTCTCGTACATCGCCAGGGTGTGAGGGGAGTCGGCCACGGGGAGCACGGACATCACAGGGATCAGTGGGATGTTCCGTGTGTAGACGTGCCGGTAGGAACGGGCCCACTGCCCCAGAGCCACATCCCACGGCTCCGTCTCGAAGGCGGAGCAGTCGATCTCCATGTTCACCCGGTCCTGGACCAGGATCATGATGTCCCGTTTGGAGCCCACATGGTTGTAGAGCGCAGAGGCCGAGACCCCCAGCTGCGTGGCGAGCGCGGACATGGTCAGGCCGCGGTAGCCGCGGGACTGGATCAGCGTCATGGCGGCAGCAGCGATCTTGCGCTGCGTCAGCACCGGGTTCCTGGGTCGCCCTCGCGGTCTCGGGGGACGGTCCTGCTCCACAGCTTCTCCTGACCGGCCGCTCATGCGGCCCTGACGTGCCCGACGACGCATCGCGCACCGCGCGACCGGGCACCGGCACGCGTCTTGTAAATGAATACCCTTCATATTCTCTCGAAAGGACACCGAAATGTCTGAACAACGCACCGTGGGCTCCACCGAAGCCATCGAACGCGACGTCGTGGTCGTGGGCGCCGGCCCAGCGGGCCTCATGGCCGCACGCCGTCTGTCCCAGGCCGGCAAGTCCGTGGCGGTCCTGGAGGCCCGCGACCGTGTGGGCGGCCGCACCTGGTCCAACACCATTGACGGGGCGTTCCTGGAGATCGGCGGCCAGTGGATCTCTCCCGACCAGACCGAGCTGCTCTCCCTGGTGGACGAGCTCGGGCTCACCACGTTCGAGCGCTACCGCGAGGGCCAGTCCGTCTACATCGCGCCGGACGGGTCCCGGCACCTGTACGACGGCCACATGTTCCCCACCTCCGAGGGCACGGAGAAGGAGATGGACCGGCTCATCCAGCTGATGGACGACCTTGCCGCCGAGATCGGACCCACCGAGCCGTGGGCCCACCCCAGGGCTCGTGAGCTGGACACCGTGTCCTTCAAGGACTGGCTGCGGCAGAACTCGGACGACGAGGAGGCGTGCAACAACATCGGCATCTTCATCGCCGGCGGCATGCTCACCAAGCCGTCCCACGCGTTCTCCGCACTGCAGGCCGTGCTCATGGCCGCCTCCGCAGGCTCCTTCTCCAACCTGGTGGACGAGGACTTCATCCTGGACCGCCGCGTGGTGGGCGGGATGCAGTCGGTCTCCGTGACGATGGCCGAGCAGCTCGGCGTGGACTCCGGGACGGAGGTCCTGACGGGTGACACCGGCGCCTCGGTGTTCCTCAACTCCCCGGTGCGCACCATCCAGTGGGCCGGCGAGGGCGAGACCTACGAGGAGCACGATCCCGACTTCACGGTGCGCGTGCTCTCCGACCGCGTGACCGTCAAGGCCAAGGACGTGGTGGTGGCCGTGCCGCCGAACCTGTACTCGCGGATCTCCTTCGAGCCGCCCCTGCCGCGGGCCCAGCACCAGATGCACCAGCACCAGTCGCTCGGCATCGTGATCAAGATCCACGCCGTGTACGAGACGCCGTTCTGGCGCGAGAAGGGTCTCTCCGGAACGGGCTTCTGCGCGCACGAGCTGTCCCAGGAGGTCTACGACAACACGAACCACGAGGACGAGCGTGGCACCCTGGTGGGCTTCGTCTCCGACGAGAAGGCGGACGAGGTCTTCCGCCTCCCGGCCGAGGAGCGCAAGCGTCAGGTCCTCGAGTCCCTCTCCCACTACCTGGGTGAGGAGGCCAAGAACCCGGTGGTCTACTACGAGTCCGACTTCGGTTCCGAGGAGTGGACCCGCGGTGCGTACGCCGCGTCCTACGACCTCGGTGGTCTGCACCGCTACGGGGCCATCCAGTCCGAGCCCGTGGGCCCCATCCGCTGGGCCTGCTCCGACCTCGCGGCGGAGGGCTACCAGCACGTGGACGGTGCGCTGCGACAGGGTGCGCTGGCGGCCTCGAAGATCGTGGACGCCCGGGGTGGGCAGTGAACCGGATGAGCCGTTCTGCCGCCGCCGAGCAGCCAGGGGAGCGCGCGTCGCACTACGTGGTCGGGTACAACGGTGACAAGCGCAGCAAGGACGCCCTCCGACTGGCGGCAGCGCTGGCCAAGGCCTTCCGGGCGGAGCTGGACATCGTGTGCATCCTCCGGCAGGACGACCCCCACTCGCAGGTGTACCCGCCGGTGGGAGACGTGTCGCCCATGATCCGAAGGCAGGCGGGTGCCTGGCTGCAGGAGGCCATGGCGCTGGTCCCGCAGGGGGTCGTTGCTCGGTCGCACCTGCGCGCGTCCCACTCGGTGGCCGCGGGTCTGCTGGATGCGGTGACGGAGTTCTCGGCCTCACTGGTGGTGGTGGGTGCCGCGAGCGGAACCTACACCGCCAAGTTCTCCGTGGGACCGGTGACGGACACTCTCCTCCACCGCGCCGGTGTCCCGGTGGCGCTTGCACCGCGCGGGTACAAGGGAGCGGAGGGCATCTCGAGGCTCTATGCGGGCATCGGCACCCGCCCCGGTGCGCAGCGGATCATGTCGGAGGCGCAGGAAGCGGTGTCCCGCAGCGGACTCGAGCTGAGCCTGCTCAGCTTCCTGCCGCTGGACCAGGTGGCTGGAGCGCCGGGGGAGGCGATCGCCCGCGTGGAGGAGAGCCTCGAGGAGGCGGCCCGGCGCATCAGCACGGACTGCCCCGTGTCCGTGAAAGTGGCCCACGGCAAGAACCTCAAGAAGGCCGTCAGCGCGATGGACTGGGAACCGGACTCGGTGCTGATGGTGGGGTCCTCCCGCCTCGCCGGTGACCGGCAGACCTTCCTGGGGGCGACGACCGCCAGGATCCTGCGTCACCTGCCCATTCCCATGATCGTGCTGCCCCTGCGCGCATCCGAAGAAGGGACCAGCTCATGAGTGCTGCTGAGGACAACGACACCCGCAAGGGTCTGAGCTCCGGGTCCGTGGGTCTGCTCGGCGCTGTGGTCATCGGCATGTCCTGCATCGCCCCCGCCTACACGCTCTCCGGTGCTCTGGGACCCACGGCTGCGGCCGTGGGAACACATCTCCCGGCCATCTTCCTGGTCGGGTTCATCCCGATGCTCCTGGTGGCGGTGGGGTACCGGCAGCTGAACAGGGCCATGCCGGACTCCGGAACCACGTTCACCTGGACCTCCAAGGCCTTCGGCCCGTGGGTCGGGTGGATGGGCGGGTGGGGCCTGCTCGCGGCCACCATCCTGGTGCTCTCCAACCTGGCCGGGATTGCGGTGGACTTCTTCTACCTCATGATCGCCCAGCTCACGGGACGGGAGGAGATCGCCGATCTGGCGTCCAACGTGCCCGTCAACATCCTCACCTGCCTGGTGTTCATGGCCGGCGCGTGCTGGATCTCCTACCGGGGAATGGAGACCACCAAGAAAGTGCAGTACGTGCTGGTGGCGTTCCAGCTCGTCATCCTGGTCTGGTTCTCCGTGGCGGCGCTGGTGCACGTGGCTCGTGGGACGGCTGCCGGCGGGATCGCCATCCAGGCGGAATGGTTCAACCCCTTCGGGGTGGAGTCCCTGTCCGCCTTCGCGGCCGGGGTGTCACTGTCCGTCTTCATCTACTGGGGGTGGGACGTGGTCCTCACCATCAACGAGGAGACCAAGGGGGCGTCCACCACTCCGGGCCGCGCGGCACTGGCCACCATCTTCTCCATCGTGGTGCTGTACATGCTCGTGGGTCTCGCGGTGCTGAGCTTCGCCGGCCTGTCGGACACCGGGGTGGGACTGAACAACCCGGAGATCCAGGAGAACGTGTTCGCCGCTCTCGCGGGTCCTGTCATGGGTCCGGCGGCAATCCTGTTGTCGTTGGCCGTGCTGTCCTCGTCCGCGGCCTCGCTGCAGTCCACCTTCGTCTCGCCGGCGCGCACTCTGCTGGCCATGGGGTACTACGGGGCGCTGCCTCGGCGCTTCGCCCGCATCACACCCCGCTTCCAGTCACCGGGTTTCGCCACGGTGGCGGCGGCGGTGGTCTCCTCGCTGTTCTACACGTTCATGAGGGTGGTCAGCGAGGACGTCCTGTGGGACACCATCACGGCTCTGGGCATGATGGTCTGCTTCTACTACGGCGTCACCGCGCTCGCGTGCGTGTGGTACTTCCGCAGGTCGTGGTTCCGCTCCGTCAAGAGCTGCCTGGTCAACCTGGTGTGTCCTCTGCTGGGCGGCGTTCTGCTGCTGATGTTCTTCGTGCAGACCTCGATCGACTCGATGGATCCGGAGTACGGGTCCGGTTCCCAGATCGCCGGGGTGGGGCTCGTCTTCATCCTCGGTGCCGGGATCCTCCTGCTGGGCGTCGTCGTGATGTTCACGCAGTTCCTGCGCAACCGGGAATTCTTCCAGGAGCGCTTCGAGACCACCGAGCTCCCGGTCGTGGACTGACGACGACGCCGCGGCGCCCGGGCGGCGCGACCCGCCCGGGCGCTCCGTACCTGCCGGGGTCCGAGAGGCATGCTGCGGAGTACCGTGGATCCATGCCCACCAATGATCCCGCGAGCGTGCGCCTGGACGTGTGGCTGTGGTCCGTCCGGCTGTTCAAGACCCGTTCCTCCGCCACCCAGGGGTGCCGTGCCGGCCACGTCCGGCTCAACGGCGCCCCCGTGAAGGCCGCCCAACCGGTGCGTGTGGGGGACAGGGTGAGTGTGAAGCGCCCGGGGTGGCAGCAGGAGTTCGAGGTCACCCGGTTGATCGTCAAGCGCGTGGGCGCCCCGGTGGCCGCGAAATGCTACGTGGACCACTCACCGCCGCGTCCCGCCGAGCTCAGCGTGCCCGTGGCTCGCCGCGACCGTGGCGCGGGGCGTCCCACCAAGAAGGACCGACGCGAGCTGGAGCGGCTGCGGGGAGACCGCTGATGCGATTTGACCTCGTACGGCGCTCAGGGCATGAAGCCGCGCAGTAGGGATGCCGTCCCCTCGAGGTGGTCTGCCATCAGAGAGCGCGCGCGGGCCGGGTTCCCCTGGAGGATGGACTCGGCGAGGGCCACGTGCTGCTGATTGGAGTGCGCCAGGTTGGCGCTCAGCAGGGGGATCTGGTCCAGCAGGGCACTTGCCCGCGCCCGGGCATCGGTCACAGCTGCGACGAGTGAAGGACAGTTGCTGAGTTCAGCCACGGCGATGTGAAAGCGGGCGTCTCGGGTGCGGTAGGTGCTTTCGTCAGCCTCCAGAACATCGGCAAGACATGACTGAAGGTGCTGTCGCGCGGGGGCGGACAAACTCGCAGTTGCCGCCAGCTCTGCGGCCGCAGGCTCGACGACTGACCTGAAGACCAAGGCATCATGACATGCTTCTGGGTCTAAAATCTCGCCTTTCTCGACAGACTCGGTAGGGCTGTCCAGTATGTACGTGCCGCCGTAGCGGCCACGGCGAACTTCGATGAACCCGGCGCGCTGCAGTTCGGCCAGGGCGTCGCGCAAGGTGGCGCGAGAGACCCCGAGGTGCACAGCCAGTTCTCGCTCAGGGGGCAACTTGTCCCCCTTCGGAAAGAGGCCGACCTTGATCGCCTGGAGAAGGTGCTCGATGGTCTCCTCGAACGCATTGCCCGAACGCACTGGGCGCAGGACCGCGTAGGGGTGCCCAAAATCCACCACGATTCTCCTCTCTGGGGGTGTGAGGTGCCATCCACACTACGAGAGGGCGAAGGTGGGGACGTCTCTGCGCGAGCTGCGTCACGAACAACCCCATCCGCGAGATGCCTTGACGCGTTCTGTGTGAGCTGGAACACTTTCGGGAAACGCTATGGACTGGTACCAGTCCTTTATACCCCGATCTACGGGGGCTCGAGTCCCGAAGGTGGAATGTCATGCGAGACGAGCGGACCGAAGGGCACGTCGCTGGCTCTGAGTACATGGAGCACCGCCGGTTGAAAGCTGGCGCCGCAGGGTGGGTTCTGCTCGCTGGACTCGGGGTCTCGTACGTGATCTCCGGGGATTTCGCTGGCTGGAACATCGGTCTTGCCGAAGGTGGGTGGGGTGGGCTGCTCATTGCTTTCGCCCTCATGGGGCTGATGTACACCTGCATGGTCTTTGGTCTTGCTGAGCTGTCATCCACTCTCCCCACTGCGGGTGCAGGGTATGGATTTGCTCGCAGGGCGCTGGGGCCCCTGGGCGGATTCGCCACCGGAACTGCAGTGTTGATCGAGTACGCAGTCGCACCCGCTGCAATTGCCACGTTCATCGGGGGGTACATCGAGGCCCTGGGTCTCTTCGGGCTGACCAATTCCTGGCCCGTGTACCTGGTGACCTACCTGGTCTTCATGGGCATCCACATGTACGGAGTGGGGGAAGCTCTGAAGCTGATGTTCGGCATCACCGCCATCGCGGTCCTGGCCCTCGGGGTGACCGTCGTGGCGCTCCTGCCGCACTTCGACGTGTCGAATCTGTTCGACATCGTGCCCGATGGGTCGGTGGGATCTAGCGCCTTCATGCCCATGGGGTATGCCGGCGTGATGTCCGCACTGGTGTACGGGATCTGGTTCTTCCTTGCCGTGGAGGGTGTGCCGCTTGCCGCAGAAGAGACCACCGACCCCAAGCGCGACATGCCGAGGGGCATCATCGTGGCGATGATTTTTCTGCTGGTCAGCGGGGCACTGATGCTGGTCCTGGTGCCGGGAGCCGCTGGTTCCCTGGCAATGAGCACCTCGGACAACCCTCTGCCAGAGGCCATCCGTGCAGTGGACGGCCAGGACAGCATCATGGCAAGCGTGGTCAACTACGCCGGGCTGGCCGGGCTGGTTGCCAGCTTCTTCTCCATCATGTACGCATACTCCCGCCAGTTGTTCGCCCTGTCTCGGGCGGGGTATCTGCCCCGTTTCCTCTCTCTGACCGGTAAGCAGCGGACCCCTTGGGTCGCACTCCTGGTCCCAGGCACGATCGGGTTCATCCTCGCTGCCGTGACGAAAGACGGAGGGCTCCTGATCAACATCGCTGTGTTCGGGGCAACAGTCTCCTACGTGCTGCTGAACCTGTCGCACATCGTTCTGAGATTCCGTGAACCGGAGCTGCCGAGGGGGTACCGCACTCCCGGTGGGGTGCTCACCACAGGAATTGCCATGGTGCTGGCGATCGTGGCGGTGGTGGCGACGTTCCTGGTCGACGTGCTGGCGGCCTCCATCACGGCGGGGGTGTTCCTGGTGTTCCTGGCCTATTTCTGGTTCTACAGCAGGCACCATCTCGTGGCGAATGCCCCTGAGGAGGAATTCGCCCTCGTGGAGGGCGCCGAAACCGACCTTCAATGATTTCACATCGACCGCCCAATCATGGACATGGACCGAGGAATGGACGACATGAACGCATCAGAGAAGCACCCACGCAACGACCGCATGCTCACCGTGGACCAGCTGCGTCAGAAGATTCTGGGCAAGGAAATCGACACCGTAGTACTGGCCTTCACGGACATGCAGGGAAGGCTTCAGGGCAAACTCAACCACGCCCAGTTCTTTCTTGACGCGATCATGGATGAGGGAGCCGAGGGCTGCAATTACCTCTTGGCGGTGGACACGGAGATGAACACCCCTGCGGGCTATGCCATCAGCAGCTGGGAAGCCGGATACGGGGACATGAGTTTCGCCATGGATCTGAACACGATTCGCCTGATGCCCCACAACCCTGGTCAGGTCATGATTCAGTGTGATCTGGTCGGACATGATGGACAGCCCATCCCGATGTCCCCCCGCGCGATGCTCCGCCGCCAACTGGACCGTGCCAAGGACATGGGGTTCACCATGATGACGGGGACAGAGCTCGAGTTCTGCGTCTACAACACCAGCTACGAGGATGCCTGGGACTCCGACTACCGAAATCTGGAGCCAGCCAACAAGTACAACGTGGACTACAACCTCCTCGGATCCCAGCGCGTGGAGCCCTTGTTGCGTGAGATCCGCAATGCCATGTACGCGGCCGGGATGACGGTGGAGAACGCGAAGGGCGAGTGCAATTTCGGTCAGCACGAGATCGCTTTTCGCTTCGATGATGGAATGGTCACTGCGGACAACCACGTGGTTTACAAGCTCTCCTCCAAGCAGATCGCGCATCAGCAAGGAAAATCGGTCACGTTCATGGCCAAGCCCAACGACCGGGAGGGCAGCTCCTGCCACATCCACATGTCGTTGCGTGGATTGAACGGTGAACTGGTCTTCTGGGACAAGGAGACAGGTGCGCGCACCGCTGTGTATGAGCAGTTCATCGCTGGTGTGCTCAAGGGAATGCGAGAGCTTGCCATCTTCTACGCGCCGAACATCAACTCCTACAAGAGGTTCGTCAGGGGCAGCTTCGCTCCTACTGCTGTCGCATGGGGAGTGGACAACCGTTCGTGTGCCGTGCGCCTGGTGGGCAGCGGTTCGTCTGCTCGTATGGAGAACAGGCTGCCGGGAGGGGACGTGAACCCCTACCTTGCCCTCTCCGCCATGCTGGCTTCCGGTCTCTACGGGATCGAGAACCAGCTTGAACTGGAACCCATGATGGAAGGCAATGCCTACGAGTCCGATGCGCCGGTAGTTCCTTCCACCATGCGGGAGGCCCGAGACCTGCTGGAAAGTTCCACACTCGCCCGAGAGCTGTTCGGATCGGACGTGGTGGACCACTACGTCCACTACGCCGACGTGGAGCTGGCTGCCTTCGAGGCTGCGATCACCGATTGGGAACTCCGTCGTGGTTTCGAGAGGCTCTGAGATGCCCGAGACAGAAGAAGGACGGCGTCCGCGGATCGCGCTCACGACCTACTACCAGGAGGGCTCGTGGGGGGTGTGGAACGCAACGGCGGCCATCGTTCCCGGGGCCTATGTAGAGGGTGTCGCGCGGGCTGGTGGCACCCCGGTGTTACTCCCGCCAGTGGGAACGGACCCCGAAGTGCTGGACATGGTGGATGGGCTGGTGGTGATTGGCGGGGTGGACGTGGATCCCCAGTTCTACGGTGCGGAACCCCATCCCCGAACGTCGTCCCAGCCCTCCCGGGACGAGCACGACATCGCCCTGACCCGCCGCGCCCTGGACATGGAACTCCCGTTGTTTGCCATCTGCCGTGGAGCTCAGATCTTGAATGTCGCCCTCGGGGGGACACTCATTCAGCACCTGCCGGACATCAATCCAGTGGCCGCGCAGTACCAGCCTGAGCCCGGCCGGTACGGCACGGTGCGGTTCGACACAGAGCCTGGGAGCCGATGTGCCGAACTGCTCGGATCCTCGGCTGAATCGCCTTGTTATCACCATCAGGCGCTCGACCGGGTGGCCGATGGACTGCTGGTCACGGCGCGCGCCCAGGACGGCACCGTGGAAGCTGTGGAAACCGCAACGGGGGGATGGACCCTGGGCGTGCAGTTCCACCCCGAGGAGAACCGACAGGACGTGCGTCTCTTCGATGGCTTTGTATCTGCGGCCAGGGAGTATGCCCTGCGCCGCCAAAATGGCCGATAGTTTTCCAGGACCGAAAGGACTGACCAGTCCCATGACTGCTACTCAGATCATCAACCCCGCCACGGAAGAAGTCATCGATTCCGTGGACTTGGCGTCAGTGGAAGAGGTCGACGCTGCCATCGACAGCGCGCAACGCGCGTACGCCGCATGGCGCGCCGTGGATCCAGCCGACCGTGCCCGTCTGCTGCGGCAGTTCGCAGCTGCGGTGGACGCCGACATCGAAAACCTCGCTGCCTTGGAAGTGCGCAACGCTGGCCACACCATTGGCAATGCCCGCTGGGAGGCAGGCAACGTGCGGGATGTGCTCAACTACTACGCCGGAGCTCCGGAACGACTTTCGGGACGACAGATTCCCGCACCCGGTGGTGTCAACATCACCTTCCACGAACCCCTCGGGGTCGTGGGAATCATCGTGCCCTGGAACTTTCCGATGCCCATCGCCGGGTGGGGCTTTGCCCCCGCGCTGGCAGCTGGCAACACGGTGGTGCTGAAACCGGCGGAAATCACGCCGCTCACCGCCATCCGGTTGGGTGAGCTCGCGGTGCAAGCAGGGATTCCTGAAGGGGTTTTCACCGTGATTCCCGGCAAGGGGTCTGTTGTGGGAGAGCGGTTCGTCACTCACCCTTCGGTCCGCAAGGTCGTGTTCACCGGCTCCACGGATGTGGGCAAGCGGATCATGGCAGGGTGTTCCGAGCAGGTGAAGAGAGTGACCCTGGAACTTGGGGGAAAGAACTCGAACATCATCTTCGCGGACGCCGATCTTGAACAGGCAGCGGCGTCCACCCCGGATGGCGCATTCGACAACGCCGGTCAGGACTGCTGTTCGCGTTCCCGGGTGCTCGTCCAGCGGTCCGTGCTGGACCAATTCCTTGAACTGCTCGAGCCGGCCGTCAAGAACTTCACGTGCGGCGACCCGTGGCAGGAGGACACCGCCATGGGCCCGTTGGTTTCCCGCCAGCACAGAGACAGCGTGGCGTCCTATCTGGAGACGGACGCTCGCGTGGCCTTCCAGGGCTCCGCTCCCACGGGCGCCGGTTTCTGGTTCCCGCCCACGGTCCTCCTGCCTTCCCCGGAGTCCCGGGTGTTTCGGGAGGAGATCTTCGGGCCTGTCATCTCGGTGGTTCCCTTCGAGGACGAGGCCGATGCGGTTCGGCTCGCCAATGACACGGAATATGGCCTCTCCGGCTCGATCTGGACCCGCGACGTCGGCCGGGCACTGCGAGTTTCCCGAGGCGTGGAGGCGGGAAACCTCTCCGTCAACACCCACGCCTCAGTGCGCTACTGGACGCCGTTCGGCGGCTTCAAACAGTCCGGATTCGGGCGAGAGCTCGGCCCGGATGCGCCGGATGCCTTCACGGAAACCAAGAACGTCTTCCTGTCCAGCAACTGACCGACACAACGACCCTCTGCGCTGCGTCAGTGCAGCAGTACTACGAATGGAGATCTCATGGATGTGAATGCCCGCCGATTGGTTGATCGAAGCGCCGTCATCACCGGGGGTGCCAGCGGCATCGGCCTTGCGACCGCGCGCCGCCTGGCAGCCGAAGGAGCTCGTGTGGTGATTGCGGACATCGATCCCGTCACAGGGGAAAGAGCTGCTGAGGAGGTCGGTGGCATGTTCGTCCGCGTGGACGTGACTGATCGCGAGGAGGTGGAAAACCTGTATGCGCGGACGTACGAGAAGTACGGTTCGGTGGACATCACGTTCAACAACGCAGGGATCTCACCCGCAGATGACGCCTCGATCCTCGACACGGACATTGATGCGTGGCGCAGGGTGCAGGAGGTGAACCTGACCTCTGTGTACTACTGCTGCAAGTACGCCATCCCCTACATGAAGGAGCAGGGCAAGGGGTCCATCATCAACACGGCGTCCTTCGTGGCGGTGATGGGAGCAGCCACGTCCCAGATCTCGTACAGCGCATCCAAGGGAGGAGTTCTCTCGATGAGCCGCGAGCTGGGTGTGGAGTTCGCCCGTCAGGGAATCCGCGTCAACGCTCTGTGTCCGGGACCGGTGAACACGCCGCTGCTGAAGGAGCTGTTTGCCAAGGACCCGGAGAAGGCGGCACGCCGACTGGTGCATGTGCCGTTGGGCCGGTTCGCTGAGCCCGAGGAGCTCGCGGCCGCAGTGGCCTTCTTGGCCAGTGATGACTCCTCCTTCATGACGGCTTCCACGTTCCTGGTCGATGGCGGAATCTCGGGCGCCTACGTCACCCCGCTCTGATTCGAAGATCGTTTTGATGAAGTACGCGCCCGTCGAGTGACCCCGGCAGGCGCGTACTTCGTCTTGGAACGGGCTTTGGAGCGGCGCATTGGCAGGTCAATAAGGAGCTCCTGGGTCCGGCTGGAGAAGCGCGTCAACGGCTCAGGCACTCTCATGGCACTGGGCCGTTTCGTTCATGATGAGGTTCGCACGAAACCCGGCCGTGCGGCGTCGTCCCCCGGCCTCAGCTCGGCCAGCGCAGCTCCGTGGACGGCTGCGCGGGGCCGGGCCCGAACCAGCCCTGCCACCCGCCGTGCGTGAGGAGGGTGCGGGTGCGGCGGTCGAGCAGGGCGAGGTAGAGGGTGAAGGCCACGGCGATCACGAACGCCACCTGGGACACACTGACCCGCAGGTCGATGAACGGCCACACGGAGAGCTGGTCCTGCGCGCCGAAGACCACGAAGAACGTGATCACGATGTAGATGCTGCGGATCTGCCAGTTGTCCTTGATGCCGGTGGCGGCCAGGAAGGGCAGGAACCACAGGATGTACCAGGGCTGGATGATGGGGGAGAGCAGCACCACGGCCGCGAAGGCGATGCCCATGCGGCGCACGATCTTCCGGTCCCCGCCCACGAACATGAGCACCAGCACGATGATGATCGCGCTGCCCTGGAGCATGCGGCGGAACTGCTGGGCCATCTGGTCGCCGTGCAGGCCCAGGGCGTTGCCCAGCTGCTCCACCTGCTGCCCCAGGAACCCGGAGGGTGAGTAGCCGGTGTAGCCGGGTGTGGGGTCCAGCAGCGCCCAGGTCCACCCGAGCCCCAGGCCGTCCACCAGCCCACTGACCGCCAGCACACCGAAGCTGAGGGATGCCGTGGCCGCCCAGATCAGGAAGCGGCGCGGCCAGGAGGCACCCTTGCCCGCCCACAGCAGCCCCACGAACGGAAGCAGCAGGATGGTGATGGGTTTGATGCCGATGGACCCCGTCACCAGAAGTATTCCAATGATGGGATGTTTCGTGGCCGCGAAGTACACGCCGGCCACGGCGAGTCCCACCATGAGGGCGTCGTTGTGGGCGCTGGCCACGAAGCTGATGAGGAACAACGGGTTGGCCACGGAGATCCACAGGGCGCGGGCGCCGTTGACGCTGTGCAGCCGAGCGAGCTTGGGCACGTAGACCACGCACAGCGCCACGCCCACGCAGGCCACCAGCCGGAACAGCATGACGGAGAGGTCCGGCTGCGCGCCGGTGATCTTGACCACCGCGGCGGCGATCCACAGGAAGTACGGCCCGTAGGGGGTGCGGGCCTCGGCCCACTCCGGGTCCGCGCCCAGCATGAACCAGTTGTCCAGGGAGGAGATGCCCTCCGTGTACGGGTCCTGGCCGGCCAGCATGAGCCGCCCTTGTCCGATGTACGCGTAGACGTCCCGGGAGTAGATGGGCACGGCGAACAGCAGGGGAAGCGACCACGCCACGATGGCCGTGGTGACGGTGCGCTGGGAGCCCGGGGGCCAGCCCCGCAGCCGCTGCCCGAGCCGCAGCCACGAGCGGATGAGCAGCATGGCGCCGAGGGTCAGCAGGGCGGTGCACGCGTAGACCCCCCACACGTTCACGCGCAGCTCGATGATCAGGGGGTGACGGACCATGGGGGAGCCGTTGGCGATCCACCCGGTCCCCAGGGAACCCAGGAACATCATGACCGAGCCGATCACGCCCTGGACCACGGCCACGCGCGCGTGCAGCTCGATGGTGGCGGTCGATCCGGTGTGCGGTCCCGCGGGCGGGGCGGCAGAAGCTGACGCGGTCATGGACTCCAACCCCCTCGGCCAACCAGCGGTGGGCGAGCCGAGGTGTTCAGCGGCTCCGCCCCTCGACTTTACAGGACGGCCTCCCCGCCACCCGGCAATCTTCCGGGGGATTCGGCGGGGCAGGGCAACCGCTCCCCGGCGCGGCCCCATAGACTCTGAGGGCGGGGAGGCACCGCGAGTGCGCCCCATGCCACCGGAGCGCCCTCGGGCGACCGGCACCGGGCAGGCACCACCCCGCCTGAACACCACACGCCACACCCTCGGACAAGGAACGCTTCGTGCCCACTGAGAAATACTTCGCGGCCCTCACCCGGTTCCGCGATGCCGTGATCCCCCGGCGCTGGCAGTACGCGCTCATGACCCCCCGCGGTCTGCTGGCGGGGTTCCTGGTGGTGCACGTGGGCTTCCTGCTCTTCGCGCTGATCGTGTCCCTGCAGGGCAACGCCTTCAGCGACACCAACATCTACCGGGACTGGGCGGGCGCCGGCTTCGACGAGGCGAACCTGCCCTCCGGCCCGAGCCCGTGGGTGTACCCCGTGCTCGCACAGATCCCCATGGCCATCGCCTACGCCTTCGGCCCCGGCCCGTTCTTCTTCCTGTGGGTCCTCATCATCACGGTGCTGGACGCCCTGGCCATGGGAAAGCTCACGGACTGGGGCCGCAACCGCGCCGCCCTGCCCGCCGGCTGGTGGTGGCTCCTGTTCATCCTGCTCATGGGCTGGCTGGGCTTCGCCCGCGTGGACGGGCTCACCGCGCCGATCGTGCTGATCGGCCTGGTCTACGGCGTCTCCCGCCCCTTCGCGGCGTCCGCGGTGCTCAGCATCGCCACCTGGGTCAAGGTCTGGCCGGCCGCGGTGGTGCTCGCCCTGCTGACCGCCGCACGACGCCGCGGCGCCGTCCTGCTCGCCGGCGTCCTGGTGACGCTGGGCGCGGTGGGCGTGGCGGCGGCGTCGGGCTCGGTGGAGAAGATCGCGGACTTTGCCACGCAGCAGGGTGACCGCGGGATGCAGCTCGAGGCCACCTTCACCACGCCGTGGCTGTGGCTGTCCGTGCTGCACATCGGCGACTCCCACATGTACATGAACACGGACATCAACTCCATGCAGGTGGACGGCCCCGGCTCGGACGTGATGTCCAAGCTCATGCAGCCGCTGCTGCTGCTCGCGGCGCTCGCCGTGGTGTGGCTGATCCTGCGCGGGCTGCACCGCGGCGTGAACGCCGGCCGGCTGGACCGCACCGCCCTGTTCCTGGCGGGATCCCTGACCATGGTCACCGCGTTCATCGTGTTCAACAAGGTGGGCTCACCCCAGTTCATGGTGTGGCTGGGCCCCGTGATCGCGGTGGGCCTGGTGCACGACTGGCGCGTGTGGCGCACCCCGGCGGTGCTCGCCGTGCTGATCGGGATCGCCACGTTCCTGATCTACCCGCTCTTCTACACGGCCCTGAGCCACAACAACCCGTTCATGGCCGCGGTGCTCACCTTCCGCAACGCGCTGCTCGTGGTGCTCATGTGGTGGTCCGCCCGCCGGCTGTACCGCCTGGGCTCCGCTCCGAAGGAGGCGCCGGTTGCGTCCCCGCAGGGCTGAGGCCGACGCCGCCGGGTTCCGTTCCCGCGCGGGCGCGTGGCTCATGCGTTCGGCCGCGGTGTGGTGCGGCTTCGCCGTGGTGCACCTGTACTTCCTGGGCTGGATGGCCTCGTTCTTCCTGCACGGCTGGGCGTTCAGCGACACCGAGCAGTACCGCGAGTGGGCCATGGCGGGCTACAACGCCCCGGTCGAGGACTCCGTGAGTCCGTGGGTGTACCCAGTGCTCGCCCAGGTGTTCATCTTCCTGCCCCGGGTCATGGGGCACGACCTCTACCTCCTGGGCTGGACGCTCATGATCACCGCCCTCAACGCGGTGGCCATGTGGTTCCTGCTGCACCGCGCCCACCGCCCGGCGCGCGGCGAGCTGCCCGAGCTGGCGGGGGACGGCCCGAGCGGCGTCGTCGTCCGTGCGGGGGTGGGCGCGGGTGACCCCCACGGCAGCTCTGCGGTGCAGAGCCGCCGGCGGGGTGCCGTGGTGGCCGGCTGGTGGTGGGTGGTCTTCACCGTGTTCATGGGCTACCTCAGCTTCGCGCGCGTGGAGGGCGTGGCGGCGCCCATCATGCTCGTGGGGCTGCTCTACGCGGTGCGCCACCCCGCGGTCGGCTCTGCACTGCTGAGCGTGGCCACCTGGATCAAGGTGTGGCCCGCGGCCGCCATCCTGGCCATGGTGATCGCGCTGCGCCAGCGGGTGCGCGTGGTGCTGGCGGGCGTGGCCGTGACCGCAGCGGTGGTCGCGGGTGTGCTCGTGCTCGGGGGCATCGAGAAGATCGCGGACTTCGCCCTGAACCAGGGTTCCCGCGGCATGCAGCTCGAGGCCACGTTCTCCACCCCGTGGGTGTGGGGAGCGGTGCTCGGCATCGAGGGCTTCCGGATCGCGGACAACACCGCGATCAACTCCACCGAGGTCTACGGCCCGGGGGTGGAGACTATGGCTTCTCTCATGCAGCCCCTGCTGCTCGTGGCGGTGGTGCTGTCCGCCGCCCTGCTGATCCGGGCGCTGCGCCGCGGCGCGGACCGCGGGCGGCTCGTCTACGCGGGCACCCTGCTGCTGACGCTCGTGCTGATCGTGTTCAACAAGGTGGGCTCCCCGCAGTTCATGGTGTGGCTGGCTCCCGTGATCATGGTGGGGTTGCTCCACGACCGCGTGCGGTGGCGCACCCCCGCGCTGCTGACTCTGGGGATCGCCGCCACCACGTTCGTGATCTACCCGCTGTTCTACACGCCGCTGATCCACGCGAACCCGGTCATGGCCGCGGTGCTCACCACGCGCAACGCGCTGCTGGTGGCCCTGCTGGTGTGGACCGTGCGCCGGATCTGGCAGCTGGGCAGCCGGGCGCGGGTGGACGCACCGGACCGGGCCGCGCCCGGGATTCTGCCCCCGCACGAGACCTGACCGTTCCCCCTCGTCACGGAGGTCCGTCCCCAGCGGTTGCCGAGGCCGCGCTGTTAGGCTACGCGTGTGCCCATGGGGGCACGACCCCCCTCGACGATCGGAGTCCTCCATGAAGGCCGTTCCCCAGCGCAGCGCCGGCATCCTCATCACCATGGGTGCCATGGCCGCCCTCCTGGGCATCATCACCGTTCTGGTTCCCATGGGAACCGCCGCGGCCCTCGTGATGATCTGGGGCGCCTACGCCCTGATCGAGGGTGTTACCATGCTCGTCGCGGTCTTCCGCGGGAAGTCCGCGCACGGTCGCGGGCTGGGGATCATGGCGGGCATCATCGGCGTGATCGTGGGCATCGCCGCCCTGATCCACCCCTTCGCCGGCGTGGCCACCTTCACCTTCCTGATCGGCATCTGGCTGGTGATCCGCGGCGTCGTGGACCTCGTGGCCGGCATCAAGGGGACCGCCGGGAAGAAGTCCCGCGTCTGGCTGATCATCAGCGCCGTCCTGTGGATCATCGGCGGCGTGCTGTTCATGGTCAACCCCGGGGTCGGCGCCCTCACCATCACCCTGTGGCTGGGCATCCTGGCCATCGCGTGGGGCGTTGCCCTGATTGTCGCCGGGTTCACCGTGCGCTCGCAGCGCAAGAAGATGGAGCAGGCGAACGCCTCGGCGTCCCGCGCCGGCGTCTGACGGTCGTTCCCCGCTCGCCACTGCCCCTCGAGGATCCGCACCGTGTTCAGAACAACCGCGCTGACCCGCCGCTCCCTGGCCATCGCCGTGGGGCAGGGCATTCTCGGCGGTGCCGTGGCGGCGGTGATGCTCGGGCTGATGCACTCGCTCCAGCACGCGATCTGGAGCTCCACTGACGCCCGCTGGCTGATCCCGCTCATCATCCTCACCGGCGGCGCGATCCTGGCCGTCCTGCACCACTGGGCCGCGGACGAGGGACTCATCGAGCAGGTCAGCGACGCCGCCGACCCCGTGCGCCTGCACCGGCGCCGCACCGCCTTCATGGCGCTGCGGGGCGTGGTGGCCGTGGGCTTCGGCGGGGCGATCGGACCCGAGGCCAGCCTGATCGCGGTCATGGGGGAAATCTCCGCCCTCGTGACCACCCGGGTGGCGCGCAACGAGGAGGAGGAGCGCCTGATCGGGCAGACCGGCACCTCGGCCTCGCTCGGCGCGCTGTACGGGGCGCCCACCGGCTCCACGCTGTTCGAGCCGGACCGCAAGGAAAAGGCCGCGAGCCTCGCGAACATCATCGCGGGCGCCGTGGGCTTCATCAGCTTCCTGCTGGTCCACGACCTCTTCTCCGCACCGGGTCTCACCCTGGGTCTCCAGCACGTGGACCTGAGCGTGCGGGACGTGGCCGCCAGCGCCGCCGCCGCGCTCTTCGGTTCCCTGCTCGCACTGTTCTACATCGGTGTGCGCGGCCCGATCGGCGCGCTGGCCGCGAAGATCACCCGTCCCTGGGTGCGCATCATGGCGGGCACGGTGGTCTTCGCGGCGATGGCCACTGCGGTGCCCCAGATCCGCTTCTCGGGTCACGAGGACGTGGGCGGGGTGCTCGAACTCGCGGCTGCGGGTGCGTGGTGGGCGCTGCTCGGCATCGCGCTGCTGAAGATGGTGGCCACCGCCATCAACCTCAACACCGGCTGGCTGGGCGGCGACTTCTTCCCGCTCGTCCTGGCCGGATCCGCCGTGGGGGTCCTGGCGTGCTCGTTCCTGGACCTGCCCGTGGAGGCGGCCGCCGTGGCCGGCATGGCCGCCGCGGCCACGGTGGGGATGCGCAAACCCACCGCGGTGTTCATCATCGTGGTGCTCGTGAGCGGTGGCGTGGCGATCCCCGCGGCCATCATGGGGACCGCCGTGGGGCTCATCTTCTACGCGGTCACTCCGGATCCGGCTCCGGTGCACTGACCGGCGGACCTCACTGCCGTTCGCGCTCGAACAGGGACAGGGTGCGCAGCATCTGACCCACGATCGGGTCCACCCCGTCCCGGTTCACCTCTTTCAGCTGGCGCATCTCGTGGTGCAGCGCCTCCATCTCGGTGTCCATGGCGGCGGCGGTGTCCGCGGCGCTGATCAGGCGCCTGCGGAGGTCCTCCGGGACCTCCCCGGCGAGCTTGTAGTGGATCTTGTGCTCCAGGCTGGCCCAGAAGTCCATGGCGATGGTGCGGATCTGCACCTCCACGGGGACCACCTCCACCTGGGAGGACAGGAACACCGGCACCTTCACGATCAGGTGCAGACTGCGGTACCCGCTCTCCTTGGGCTCCCGGATGTAGTCCTTCTCCTGCACGAGCGTGAGGTCCTCCTGGGAGCACAGCATGTCCCGAACCCGGTAGACGTCGTGGGCGAACGAGCACGTGATCCGCACCCCGGCGATGTCCGTGAGGTTGGCCTTGATCTCCGCCAGGCTGTTCAGCCCACGGGACTCCGCCTTGCGGTGCAGGCTGTCGAGGCCCTTGAGGCGGCTGCTGACGTGCTCGATCGGGTTGTAGTCGTGCACGGAGGTGAACTCCCGGCGCAGCACCCGGACCTTGGTCTCGATCTCGTCGATCGCCGAGCGGTACGTGACCACGAAGTGCTCCACCTCTTCGCGGGTAGCGTGGAAGCGCTCGAGGGCGTTGAGCACGGGGCTCTGGGGAGTGTCCATGCGCTCATTATCGCCCGGTCTGCTGGTGGGACGAGCCCCGCGACGACCGGGGGGCGGTCAGAACACCCTGGGTTTGGCCTGGTGCTCCTCCGGGCGGGAGCGCCGTCGGTGTCCCTTCCGCCAGATGACGACGGCAGCGATCGTGGCCCCGGCGCCGATGCCGAGAGCGAGGACGGCAATCACGAGGTACCGGGTCTCGGTGATTGCACCTTCGTACGGCTGCGTGTCGGACCAGTCCAGGGCCAGGCGCACGAACACGGCCCCGAGCAGCCAGCCGCCCACGAACGTGAAGGCACTCTTCCAGCGGTGGTTCATGGCGGGGCTCCAGGCATCGACGGGTTGGACGGCGACCGGGTCTTCCGGACCGGCGGTCTTGGGGGCCACGGTTGCCCCTCGGGCGGGCCGCTAGGACCCGTCCCCGCGGCGTTTCAGGCGGTTCATCGCGTACCCGAGCAGCGAGGGTGCCTCCTCGGGTTCGCGGGCCTCGGCGTTGCGCAGCCGGTCCTCGCGCTTCTCCCGGTGGCGCTGCAGGTGGTCCTCGTAGCGCTTCTGGTTCAGGCGCTGCTGCTGCTGTTCCGCGGCCTCCACCTGCGGGTCGGGGGTGGCGCCGTTCGGCCAGTCGTCCGCGTCCACGCGCGTGATCGGGGCGGTGGCGTCCGTGGGGGTGCGTTCCGCCTCCACCACGCGGGGCAGCCGCCGACGGACCGCCTCCCGCTCGGCGCGTTCGGCCAGGCGGCGCTGGGACTTGCTCTGCCGCCGCGGTTCCGCGTACCGCTCCCGGATCTGTTCGATCACGGGCAGCTCGTCCGTGGTCTCGTACGGCTCCTCCGGGTGCGCTGCGCCCCCGCGGTACGACGACGCCGCCCGCTCCCGGCCGCGCTCGGGCGGCACCGCGGCGTCGTCGTCCGTGTAGTGGGAGACGCGCGGAGTGGGCCCCGTGTCGTAGGAGTGCTCCGGCAGGGGGGTGACGCGCGGGACGGGGCCGGTGTCCACCACGACCTCCGCGGGGGTCTCCCAGCGGGTGGCGGCGAACACGCGGTGGCTGCGCCAGCCCCGGAACAGCTTCCACCCCAGGTACGCGATGCCCAGCAGCAGCACCGTGGCGGGCTCGCCGTAGCCGGTGGAGTAGTAGACGGTGGCCACGAGCAGCGCCAGGATGCCCACCACGAGCGGCGCGAGGGCCACGGGGGACTGCACGGGCAGCAGCCCCAGCAGGTCGCGGCTGTAGCGGCTGTCGTGGTGGCGACCGTGCAGGGCGTGCGCGCGGATCCTCACGCCCGGTGGTGTGTGCTCGGTGAGTTTCAGGACCGTGACGGGCGGCTCGTCGGGTTCGTCCGGGTTGAGCACCACCGTGCGCGAACGCCCGGCGGCCAGTGCGGCGCGCTGCGTGGCTGTGGCTCCCGCCAGCAGGAGGTAGCCGCCCATGGCGAGCAGGACGTACGGGACGAGCACCGCCAGCGCGAGCGTCACCACCCGCCACACCCAGCCGACGTCACCCGCCGGGAAGTTGCGGAACTGCAGCGGCCCGTGGGTGAACCACAGCAGGCCGGCACCCGCCACGAGTGCGCCCAGGCCGTTGAGCACCGCGTGGACGCGCAGGCGCGGCCAGCCGCGGGCCGAGCGCGCGGCCCGGCGTTGCTCGCGTGTGCGCATGGGTGCTCCTGGGATCCCGGGGACGTGGGGGTGGTCTCAGGGTAAGCGGTGCGGCGGACACGCACGAGGCGCCCCGCGCGGGATGCCGGGGGCTGGGTGCGCTCGCGGTGGGCGCAGGCTCTTGTGTCGGCCCGTGACACTGCGTGAGCACCCTAGGATCGGTGCGTGGCCCGCTTCCTCCTCGACGTCTCGCCCGTGCGCGAGATCCCCGCCTTCCGCCGGCTGTGGGCGGGCTCCACGCTGTCCATGCTGGGCAGCCAGTTCACGGTGATCGCCATCAGCCTGGAGGTCTTCGAGCTCACCCGCTCCACGTTCGCGGTGGGACTCGTGGGGATCTTCGCCCTGGTGCCGCTGATCGTCGCGGGGCTCTACGGCGGGTCCATCGGGGACGCCCACGACCGCCGGCTGGCCGGGCTGTGGACCACCGTGGGACTGTTCGCCATGACCGTGGCGCTCGCCGCGCACGCGTGGCTGGACGTCCGCAGCGTGGGGGTGCTCTACGCGATCGTGTCCCTGCACTCCTTCGCCCAGGGGTTGGGGCAGCCCGTGCGCGGGGCCATCGTCCCCCGCCTGGTGCCCGCCCGCCAGCTGCCCGCGGCCAACGCGCTGTTCCAGCTGACCATGGGCTCGTGCCTCATGGTGGGGCCGCTGCTGGGCGCGTTCACGGTGGCGGGTCTGGGGTTCGCGTGGGCGTACACGCTGGACGCCCTGAGCTTCGCCGTGAGCCTGTGGGCCATGTACAAGCTCCCGCCGCTGCCACCCGAGCCCGGGGAGGGCGGTGCCACCAGGGCGGGGTTCCGCTCGGTGGTGGAGGGCTTCCGCTTCCTGGCCACCCGTCCGAACCTGCGCATGACGTTCCTGCTGGACATCGCCGCCATGGTGTTCGCGATGCCGCGCGTGCTGTTCCCTGTGCTCGGGGCGTCGGTGCTGGGCGGGGACCAGGTCACGGTGGGCCTGCTCACCGCCTCCCTGGCCGCGGGCTCCGTGGTCGCGGGGGTGTTCTCAGGAACATTCATACGCATCAATCATCACGGCCGGGCCTGTGCCGCCGCCGCCCTGCGTGTCAGGGTGAGTTGAGTCCAGTGGTTCACAGCAAGTCCGCCTGACGCAGGGCGAGATTCAGGATCGATC
>NZ_JASDCY010000038.1:0-26347 GCF_030407675.1 Kocuria sp. APC 4018
CAGGGGGATCTCGATCCTGCCGGTGCCGCGGGGGCGGCGTTCAACGCAAGAACCCCGCATCCGGGGGATGCGGGGTTCTGAGGGAGTGCGCCCGGAGGGATTCGAACCCCCAACCTTCTGATCCGTAGTCAGATGCTCTATCCGTTGAGCTACGGGCGCCTCTGTTTCGCAACCACGGGCTGCGCAACGGGTAATAACTTACACCCGAGGGCCCCTGGGGACAAATCGTGGAACGGGCGGCCCGGGGGCACACCGCGCCGTCATGGGGGACGGCGCGCGGCCTCCCCGCGATAGACTCGGCCCACACCCCTGTGCCACCCAGGAGAGCCTGGACCCCGGCGCCGCCCCACAGCGACGTGGAGCGCTCGGACCGGAAGGGTCAGGCCCCAGGGGGCGCGGCACGCACGACGGCCTCAACGAGGAGACATGTCAATGGCTGACAACAGCACGGCAAGCATCGGGACCACGGAACTCAACCAGGAGGTCCGGCAGTCGCTGGAGAATCCCCCCACGGACTACCGCGGGCTGGTGGACTGGGTGCGGGAGATCGCGGAGCTGGCGCAGCCCGACCGCATCCACTGGGCCGACGGCTCGGACGCCGAGTGGACGCAGCTGACTGACCAGATGGTCGAGGCGGGCACCCTGGTGCGGCTGTCCGAGGAGAAGTTCCCCAACTCCTTCGCGGCGTTCTCGGATCCCGAGGACGTGGCGCGTGTGGAGGAGCGCACCTTCATCTGCACCAAAACCCAGAAGGGCGCGGGCCCCACCAACAACTGGGAGGACCCGCAGGTCATGAAGGAGACGCTGAACAAGCGCTTCTCCGGTGCCATGCGCGGGCGCACCATGTACGTGATCCCGTTCGTGATGGGCTCCCTGGATGCGCAGAAGCCCCAGTACGGCGTGGAGATCTCGGACTCCCCCTACGTGGTGTGCTCCATGCGCATCATGGCCACGATCGGCAGCGAGGTCCTGGACAAGATGTCCCGGGACAAGGCTCCGTTCGTGGAGTGCGTCCACTCCCTCGGTGCCCCGTTGGCTCCGGGCGAGCAGGACGTGCCCTGGCCCTGCAACCCCGCCAAGTACATCGTGCAGTTCCCCGAGGACCGCGCCATCTGGTCCTTCGGCTCCGGCTACGGCGGCAACGCCCTGCTGGGCAAGAAGTGCTACGCGCTGCGCATCGCCTCCGCGATCGCCCACGACGAGGGCTGGCTGGCCGAGCACATGCTCATCCTCAAGGTCACCGACCCCGAGGGCGACTCGCGCTTCATCGCCGCGGCCTTCCCGTCCGCGTGCGGCAAGACCAACTTCGCCATGCTCGAGCCCACCGTGCCCGGGTGGAAGGCCGAGATGGTGGGTGACGACATCGCCTGGATCCGCTTCGGCAAGGACCGCACCCCGCGCGTGGTCAACCCCGAGGCCGGGCTGTTCGGCGTGGCGCCGGGCACCGGCTGGTCCACCAACCCGAACGCCATGCACGCGATCGCCCGCGGCAACACCATCTTCACCAACGTGGCTCTCACGGACGACGGCGGCGTGTGGTGGGAGGGCATGACCGACGAGGTCCCCGAGCACCTCACGGACTGGAAGGGCAACGACTGGACCCCGGACGCCGGGCGCCCCGCCGCGCACCCGAACTCCCGCTTCTGCACGCCCATCAAGCAGGTGGACATGCTCGCACCCGAGTACGACGACCCCGAGGGTGTGCCGCTGTCCGCGATCATCTTCGGTGGCCGCCGCAAGACCACGGTTCCCCTGGTGTCCGAGTCCTTCGGCTGGGAGCACGGCGTGTTCCAGGGTGCCACGCTGTCCTCCGAGACCACCGCCGCCGCCAAGGGCGCGGTGGGTGTGGTCCGTCGCGATCCCATGGCCATGCTCCCGTTCATCGGCTACAACGCGAACGACTACCTGGAGCACTGGCTGGACACCGGCGCCCGCATGGGTGAGGAGAACATGCCGCGGATCTACTACGTGAACTGGTTCCGCCGCACCCCGGACGGCGGCTTCGCGTGGCCCGGCTTCGGTGAGAACTCCCGCGTGGTCAAGTGGATCGTGGAGCGCCTCAAGGGCACCGCGGGCGGTCAGGAGACCCCCGTGGGCATCCTGCCCCGCAAGGAGGACCTGGACCTCGCCGGCCTGGAGATCTCCGACGAGGAGCTCGACGCCGCCCTGCGCGTGGACAAGGACGAGTGGCTCGCGGAGCTGCCCGGCATCGACGAGTGGTTCGCCCGCCTGCGCGACGTCCCCGAGGTCATCCTCGAGCAGCGCGCCGGCCTGGAGGAGCGCCTGAAGAACAGCTGACGCGGGACCGGCACCCGCCGGAGCCCACCCCTGCACGAGCACGCCGCGCGGCCGACCCGACCGCGCGGCGTGCTCGTGTCCACCGACGGACGGGTCCCTGAGGAAAGGACGACGATGCGGCTCACGGCCTTCTCGGACATCGCACTGCGGGTGCTGCTGCTCATGGCTGGACTCCCGGACGGCACCCGGCTGTCCACGCAGCGCATCGCCGAGGGCGTGGGTGCCCCGTACCACCACGTGGCCAAGACCGTGGCGAGACTCCGGGGGATGGGGCTGCTGTGCTCCCAGCGCGGCCGCGCCGGGGGAGTCGTGCTCACGGACGAGGGGCGCGGCGCGAGCGTGGGGCGGGTGCTGCGCGTGCTGGAGGCGGACACCGCGATCGTGGAGTGCGAGGCGGACGAGGCGGCCTGCCCGCTCAACCACGGGTGCCGGCTGCGCCAGGCGCTCGCGGGCGCGAGGGAGGCCTTCTACCACGAGCTGGACGCCGTGAGCATCGCGGATCTGGTGAACCCGCGACAGGTGGGCCCCATCGCGGTGGAGCTGGGACTGCGTCCGCCCGGCACCCGGTAGGCCCCTGCGCACCACGAGGGATCCTTCAGCTCGTGACGTCCGGCCCTGCGGGGCGGTGCGCGCGGCGCCGGTACTCCGTGTGAGGGTGCCACCCTCACAATAAACCGCATATGAAATGCTAAATTAGTCTCGTCAGGTCACGACGAGAGGAAACCGCCATGCTGTCCGAGAAGTCCCGCCCGGTCATCGCCCAGACCCTGGGCGTCGTCGCCGAACGGATCCCGCACATCACCCCGGAGTTCTACCGGTCGATGTTCGAGGCCCGCCCGGACCTGCTGGACGGGATGTTCAGCCGGGCCAACCAGAAGAACGGCACCCAGCCGCAGGCGCTCGCGGGATCCATCGCCATGTTCGCCTCCCACCTGCTGAACCACCCGGACTCCTACCCGGACGAGGTGCTCTCCCGCGTGGCGCACAAGCACGCCTCGCTGGGCCTGAAGCCCGAGGAGTACCCCACCGTCCACGAGCACCTGTTCAAGGCCATCGCCGCTGACCTCGGGGACGCGGCCACGCCCGAGGTGGTCGCAGCGTGGGACGAGGTCTACTGGCTCATGGCGGACGCCCTCATCAAGCTGGAGAAGGGCCTCTACGCCTCGCAGGCGAACGACGTGATGTTCGCGCCCTACCGGGTGGTCTCCAAGGACGAGATCGCGGACGGGGCGCTCGCTTTCGACCTGGAGCCCGCGGACGGCACGCCCATGACCCCGGCCGTTGCGGGCCAGTACGTGTCCGTCCAGGTCACCGTTCCGGACGGGCTGCGCCAGCCCCGCCAGTTCACGCTGGTTCCCAGTGAGCCCGGGCACCGCCGGGTGGTCGTGCGCGAGGACCCGCAGGGGGAGGTCACCCCGGTGCTGCACCGGGACGTCGCCGTGGGGGACGTGCTGGAGGTCTCCAACCCCTACGGGGACGTGGTCCTGGACCCGGACTCCCGCGCGCCGCTGGTGCTGGTCTCGGCGGGGATCGGAGTCACCCCCGTGCTGGCCTTCCTGGACCAGCTCGTGCGCGAGGACCCCGAGCGGGAGGTGCTGGTGCTGCACGCGGACCGCTCCGAGGCGGCGTGGCCGTGCCGGGAGCAGGTCCGGGAGTACGTCTCCCAGCTGCCGAACGCGCGCCTGGTCTCGTGGCTCGGCACTCCGGGGGAGGGGGACCACGAGGGGCGGATGGACGTCACCCAGGTGGAGATCCCCACCGGCGCCGAGGTCTTCATGTGCGGCCCGCTCTCCTTCATGCAGTCCGTGCGTTCCCAGCTGATCGACGCCGGCGTGCCCTGCCGGGCGATCCACTACGAGATCTTCGGTCCTGACCTGTGGATGCTCCACGACGAGGCACGCGCCGCCGCCTGATCCCGCAGCGACATCGACGACGCCGCGCGGCCCAGTGGGCTGCGCGGCGTCGTCGTACCCGTGGTGGAACGGGGCGGACGGTGCCCGGGGGCTCTCAGCCCTGGCGCACGATGCCCAGCACGGTGTCCCGGACGGCCTCCATGGCGGCGGTGTCCGGGGCCTCCGCGTTGAGCCGCAGGAAGGGCTCGGTGTTGGAGGGGCGCAGGTTGAACCACCAGCCCTGGGTGGGGTGCGTGAACGTGGTGCCGTCCATGTCCTCGACCGTGACCGCGGGATCGGTCGCGGCGAAGTGCGCGCGCACGCGGTCCACGGCGGCGGCCTTGTCCTCGATCTCGGAGTTGATCTCGCCGGAGGCCACGTAGGGGTCGTAGCGGTCCATGAGGTCGCTGAGCGTGCCGTCCTGCTCGCCCAGGGCCGCCAGGACGTGCATGGCCGCGAGCATCCCGGTGTCCGCGTTGAAGAAGTCCTTGAAGTAGTAGTGCGCGGAGTGCTCACCGCCGAAGACCGCGTGCTCGGAGGCCATCACGGCCTTGATGAACGAGTGGCCCACACGGGTCCGCACGGCGCGGCCGCCGTTCGCCTCGATCAGCTCGGGCACGGCCTTCGAGGTGATGAGGTTGTGGATCACCGCGGGCTGCTCCTCGCCCGCGGCCCGGGCCCGGGCGATCTCGCGCTCGGCCACGATCGCGGCCACGGCAGACGGGGAGACCGGCTCGCCGTCCTGGTCCACCACGAAGCAGCGGTCGGCATCCCCGTCGAACGCGAGGCCGATGTCGGCGCCGTGCTCGCGGACGGCCTTCTGCAGGTCCACCAGGTTGGCGGGCTCCAGCGGGTTGGCCGGGTGGTTGGGGAACGTGCCGTCCAGCTCGAAGTACAGGGGCACGATCTCCAGCGGCAGCGCGTCCAGCAGGGCATCCCCCAGAACGGCGGGGGTGGTGAGACCGGCCATGCCGTTGCCGGCGTCCACCACGACCTTCAGGGGGCGGATCCCGCTCAGGTCCACGAGCGAGCGCAGGTAGTGGGCGTAGTCGCCCAGCACGTCCCGGCGCGAGATCTGGCCGCGGTGCTCGGCCGCGGGGATCTCTCCGGAGTCCAGGTAGCGCTGCGCGGTGTCCCGGATCTCGTACAGGCCGGTGTCCGAGGACACGGGCACCGCGCCCGCCTTCGCCATCTTGATGCCGTTGTACTGCGCCGGGTTGTGGCTCGCGGTGAACGTGGCGCCCGCGCAGTCCAGGGTGCCGCACGCGAAGTACAGCTCGTCCGTGGAGATGCTGCCGATCACCGTGACGTCCGCGCCGCGCCGCGTGGCGCCGTCCGCGAAGGCCTCGACGAACTCCGGGGAGGAGGGACGCATGTCCCCGCCCACCACCACGGAGGAGCCGGTCAGGCCCAGGACGTCCACGAAGGCCGCGCCGGTGGCCCGCACGCTCTCGGCGGTGATGCTCTCGCCCACGATGCCGCGCACGTCGTAGGCCTTGAATGATGAGGAAAGGTCAGTGGTCACGGTGCACGATTCTACGGGAGCCCCGTGAGCGTCCACGGGCCGATCCGCGGTGCCACGGCATCCGTGGGCCGCTGTGGTTACATGAGAGCCATGGCCGAGTTCCTGAGGATGAGCAACCCGATCCAGCACTACGCCTGGGGGTCCTGCTCGGTGCTCGCCGAGATGCAGGGCCGTCCCGGTCCCACCGAGCAGCCCGAGGCGGAGCTGTGGATGGGTGCGCACCGCAGTGCACCGTCCCGTGTGAGCGTGGGCGGACAGCAGCGCGGGCTCGACGAGCTGGCCCCCCACCTTCCGTTCCTGCTCAAGATCCTGGCCATCGACGCGCCCCTGTCCATCCAGGTCCACCCCACGTCCGACCAGGCCCGCGAGGGGTTCGAGCGCGAGAACGCCGCGGGCATCGCCCTGGACGCCCCCCACCGCAACTACAAGGACCCCCACGCCAAGCCCGAGACCGTGGTGGCCCTCACGGACATGTGGCTGCTCGCGGGTCAGCAGAGCCGAGCCCAGCTCTCGGCCGTGGCCGAGGACCTCGGCCTCTCGTGGCTCGCCGCGGCGGCCGCCTCCCCCTGCCCGCTGCGCCACGCGCTCGAGCTCTCCGACGACGCCGCCGCGGCCGCCGTCCGCGAGAGCGTCACCGCGGCCGCCCCCTCGCCCGACACGGCGGCGTCCGCACAAGAGGGGACCGTGCCGCTGTCCCCCGAGCAGGACGCGAACGAGCGCGCGCGCCGGCTCATCCGGCTGCTGACCCACCACTACCCGGAGGACCGGGGTCTGCTCGTGGCGCTGTGCATGAACGTGGTGCACCTCAGCCCGGGGCAGGCGCTGTTCACCCCCGCGCAGCAGGTCCACGCCTACCTCAGCGGAACCGCCGTGGAGATCATGGGCTGCTCGGACAACGTGCTGCGCGCCGGGCTCACCTCCAAGCACGTGGACGTGCCCGAGCTGCTGCGGGTCATGGCCGAGACCCAGCAGCCCGTGGCACCGCTCGAGACCCGCACCGCGGAGGACGGAGCCGTGCGGTACCCCCTGTGGGACCCGGCCGTCACCCTGCTCAGCGCGCGCGTCACTCCGCAGACGCCGCTCGTGCGGGAGATCGCGGACACGTGCCTGGTGCTCGTCACCGAGGGTTCCCTGGAGGTGGACGCCCACCGCCTGGAGGTGGGCGAGGCGGCCGCCGCGCGCACCGGTGCGGGCGGCGTCGTCGACCCGGAGGAAGAGGCCCCGGGAGCGGGGGGTGCCGCACGGACCGGAGCGGGAACCCGCGCCGGCGCGGGGGAGTCGCTCATCCGCCTGGGTGGACCGTGCACCGTGACGGCCACGGGGACCGGTCAGCTGTTCCTCGTGGAGGCCGTCACCGCGGGGCGACCGCAGGACCCCGATCTCACCCTTTAGGTTGTCGCGCATCCTCGCCGCGAGGGGTTGAATAGCTGGGCCCTGGTTTGACGATGTATGGGAGAGCAGATGGACCGGCGGATCGAACGCACCCGCGCAGCGGTGGTGGCGGCCACAGTGGCACTGGTGGCCGACCGCGGTGCGCAGGTGGGGATGACCGAGATCGCCGATGCCGCGGGGGTGAGCCGCAAGGCCGTGTACGAGAACTTCGGATCCCGGGACCAGGTGCTGCGCAGCACCACCGAGTCCCTGCTCCACGAGGTGCCCCTGGAACCGGAGGCGGCCCAGGCAGGGGGCCGCAGCCCCTGGGACGCCGTCCTGCCGCCCATCGCCCGGCACGTGGAGCAGTTCCGCTCCTTCTACCGGGCCGTCCTGTCCGGGCCGGGATGCTTCATGGTGCGTGACGCGGTGGTGGACCACGCCCTCGCCGGGCTGCGGGAGGTGCGCGAGCAGCGGGGGACCGCCGCGGGCGGGGACGCGGGCGAGTGCGACCGCTTCATCGTCCACGGTCTCGTGGGAGTGATCTCCGACAGCCTGGTCCAGCACCTCCAAGCCGACCTGCAGGGCCTGGTCCGGCAGCTGACCTCTGGTCTGGCCGCATCCGTGAGCTGCTGAGACCCAGCTGGCCTGAACCGGCCCGCCGGGCTCGGAGGGTGGCGCTGCAACCGTGGAATATTCGCGTGCCGCGCACCGCTGTACGTGGCCCGGGGGCGAAGACGGTTCCCCGGAGGACTCGTTCCGACAGGAGGGACTCGAGATGACTGAGATCACGATCATCGGCGGCCACGGCAAGGTGGGGCTCCAGCTCAGCAGGCTGCTCGCCGCACAGGGGGACACGGTCAACGCCGTGATCCGCAAGGAGGGGCAGCGCCAGGACGTCCAGGACACGGGCGCGAACCCGGTGGTGGCGGACGTCCAGGACATGGACGTGGCCGCCCTCACGGAGCTGCTGTCCGGCCAGGACGCCGTGGTCTGGTCCGCGGGCGCGGGTGGAGGGTCCCCGGAGCGCACCTACGCCGTGGACCGGGACGCGGCCATCCGCTCGATGGACGCCGCGGAGGCCGCCGGGGTCAAGCACTACGTCATGGTCTCCTACATGGGGGCCGGCCAGGACCACGGGGTCCCGGAGGACAACGACTTCCACGCGTACGCCCAGTCCAAGGCGGACGCTGACGACCATCTGCGCGCCAGCTCGCTCACCTGGACGATCCTGGGCCCCGGAATGCTCAGCGACGACGCCGCCACGGGCGCCATCGCGCTCGGCAGGGCGGGGGAGGGTGAATCCAACACCACTGCCCGCGGCAACGTGGCCCTCGTGGCCGCCCGGGTGCTCGCGGATCCCCGGGGGACCGCGAAGAAGTTCATCGAGTTCGCGGACGGGGACACCCCCGTGGCCGAGGCCCTCGACTCGCTCGACTGACCGGGGCTCCCGCCCTCGCGCCGGTTCGAGCCGTGGTCGAGCGGCCGCAGCGGCTCGGACCGCGATCAGGCAGTCCGCACCGCCCGGTGGGCGACACCCCGGCAGGGGTGTCGCCCACCGGGCGGTCTTCTAGGCTGAGGGCATGCAGATGCCATCGATCCACCCCGAATCCTCCGACGGCCGCGACCAGGAGTCCCTGGACCTCACCGAGGTCATCGCCCTCACCGCCGTGGTGCACGGCACGGTTCAGGGCGTGGGGTTCAGGTACTGGTGCTGGCGGCAGGCCGAGAAGCTGGGGCTCACGGGCACCGCGACCAACAACGACGACGGCACCGTGGGCGTCGTCGCCGAGGGCCCGCGCTGGGCCGTGGGGGACTTCCTGCAGGCGCTGATCTCGCGGGACACCCCGGGTGCTGTGATCACCGTGGACGAGCACTTCGGTCCCGCCACGGGGCAGTACACGGACTTCAGCACCCACTGAGACCGCACGGCCGGCGCTGTTCACCTCCGGTTGACCTGCGCCGCCTACGGTGGGGGCACCCGCAGTCCGCCACACGAGGAGAACCATGACCGTCACGGAGTCCGAGCAGATCCCCCCGCGGGCCGAGCGCGCCGCCCAGTGCCTGGAGCGGGTGCGCGAGCTGCTGCTGCGGATCCGTGCGGCACGCGAGGCGCGGCTCGAGGGCATCAACGGGGTGGCCCCCCGTCACCGGCACTCCGCGGTCAACCTGGTGGACTACACCGCGGTGCGCTCCGAGGATGTTCGCGACCTGCAGATCCAGCTCGCGGGCCTGGGCGTCTCCTCCCTGGGGCGCATGGAGTCGGGCGTGGCCGAGCACCTCGCCGCCGTGGCCCGCACCCTCGCCGCCGTGGCGGGGCTGCCGGACCCGCAGCTGCCTGACCTCGACCCCGGGCTGCTCCCCGGGGAGGACCTGCGCCCCGGACCGGTCACGCTGGCGCGGAACACGGTGCGGCTGGTGGGCCAGGCCCCGGAGGGCAGGGCCACGCGCATCATGGTCACCATGCCCTCGGAGGCGGCGCAGGACCCCGCGCTCGTTTCCCGCATGGTGGCCGCGGGCATGGACGTGGCCCGCATCAACTGCGCCCACGACGGACCGCAGGAGTGGTCCAGCATGATCGAGCACCTGCGGGCCGCGGCGTCGGACCTGGGCGCGGACGTGCGCATCGCCATGGACCTGGCCGGGCCCAAGGTGCGCACCGGCCCCGTGGAGCCCGGGCCGCGCGTCGAGAAGATCAAGCCCGAGCGGGACGCCACGGGTCACGTGATCCGCCCCGCGCGCCTGTGGCTCGGGGCCCAGCACTCGGAGGACGTCCCCGCGGTGGCGGTCGCACCCGAGCAGTGGCTCGCCGAGCGCACGGTGGGCGAACGCCTCCAGCTGCGGGACGCGCGGGACTCCGGACGCACACTGCGGGTCGTGGAGGCCCACGACGACGCCGTGCTGGTGGAGTTCTCCAAGACCGTCTACTTCGCCACGGGTCTGGTGCTGCGCACCCGGGACGGTTCCGAGGCCACCCTGGGGGAGCTGCCGGAAACGGAGCAGTACCTCCGCGTGGCCACGGGGGACACGCTGCGGCTGCTCAACAGCACGGAACCCGTCCCGGTGGGTGGGCCGTCCCCGGCACGGATCGGGTGCACACTGCCCGAGGCGTTCCAGGACGCGGCCGCGGGCCAGCGCGTGTGGCTGGACGACGGGAAGATCGGCGGCGTGATCCGCCACGTGCACGCCGAGCACATGGACGTGGAGATCACCCACGCGGGCCCGGCGGGCAGCAAGCTCAAGGCCGAGAAGGGCATCAACTTCCCCGACACGGATCTGCGGATCCCCGCGCTGACCGCGAAGGACCGGGAGGACCTGGCGTTCGTCGTCCAGCACGCGGACATCGTCAACATGTCCTTCGTGCGCAGCGCCCAGGACGTGGCGGACCTCCTGGCCGAGCTGCAGGCGCTGGGGGCCGACTCGGTGGACATCACGCTCAAGATCGAGACCGTGGGCGGCTTCGAGCACCTGCCCATGGTGCTGCTCGAGGCCATGCGGTGGCAGGACTCCGGTGTGATGATCGCCCGCGGGGACCTGGCCGTGGAGACCGGTTTCGAACGCATGGCGGAGGTCCAGCAGGAGATCCTGTGGCTGTGCGAGGCCGCGCACGTTCCCGTCATCTGGGCCACGCAGGTGCTGGAGACCCTCGCCAAGAAGGGGCTGCCCTCCCGTGCGGAGATCACGGACGCCGCCCAGGGCCAGCAGGCCGAGTGCGTGATGCTCAACAAGGGGCCCTTCGTGGTGGAGGCCATCCGCACTCTGTCCTCGGTGCTCGAGCGGATGTCGGGGCACGCCTCCAAGAAGACGGACCTGCTGCGACGGCTGAACGCGTGGGAGGACTTCGTGCGCTGACCCGCCCCGGAGCGTGCCGTCTGCCGGGCCCGGGGCTTGTGTGCCCTGGGCGTACGGGGTGCACGGGCCCGCGCGCCGCCGCGAGCGCTGTGCCATAGTGAGTCCGATGTGCTCGGCCTCGGCCGCCGAGCAGCCCCTATCCGTCTCGAGGAGTGGACACAGATGCGCGTAAACCCCCTGAACAAGGCGTTCGACGAGCACGGGCAGCCGTCGCCGGGCGTGGAGAAGTTCCTGAACCACGCGCTGCGCGTCCAGCGGCCCTGGGTGGTCAAGATGATCAAGCACATGCGCAGGCAGCACCCCGACGAGACGCCCGCGCAGCTCGCCAAGCGCGCACGCAAGCTCTACGTGCGCTCGGTGACCGCGGGCGGCGGCGCGGTGGGCGCCACCGCCGCGATCCCGGGGATCGGGACCCTGACCTCCTTCGGGCTGTCCTCGGTGGCCGTCACCGGCTACCTCGAGGCGACCGCGCTCTACGCCCAGGCGGTCGCGGAGCTGCACGGCGTCGAGCCCAAGGACGAGGACCAGAACCGCACCATGGTCATGGCCCTGATGCTGGGAGACGACGGGCAGGCGCTCATGGGCCAGCTGCTCACCAGCTCCTCCACGAGCAAGAGCATCTCCAACAAGTGGGGGCTCATGATGGGCAAGTCCGGCAGCAACGGCAAGTTCTTCGACGTGGGCCGGTCCATCCGCAGCATGTTCGTAAAGCGCTTCATCGCCCGCCAGTCCGGCGCCATGCTGGGCCGCGCCCTGCCCTTCGGGATCGGCGCATTCGTGGGCGGCGGCGCCAACCTGGCCATGGCCCGGCAGGTCATCAAGTCCGCCGACGAGGCGTTCGGGGAGTTCCCGGAGCAGTTCCCTCCCAACCTGACCCTCGGGGACCGCGCAGAGGCGTTCGAGGGCGGGACCACGGCATCCCAGCAGGAGGCCCTGGAGACCGCCACCACCGGGCGCGAGTGACACCGCAGACCGCATGACGGAGCGGGCGCCCCGGGGACCACCGTCCTCGGGGCGCCCATTCGTTCACGCGGACGTCATCCCGAGGCTACTGGGGTGTCAGTTGGTGCTCGGTCTCCCGTCGCCGCGGCTTCCTACCGTGGGGCCGTGGCTGCCTCGACCGAACGTCCTCCCGCCCGTCCTCTGATCTACGCGCACCGCGGATCCTCGCACCGCTATCCGGAGCTGACCCGGGCGGCCTACGTCCAGGCGATCGCCGACGGCGCGGACGGTGTGGAGTGCGACGTCCACCTGACACGTGACGGCCACCTGGTGCTGCACCACGACGCCCAGCTGGGCCGCACGTCCAACGGCTCCGGGCCAGTGGCCCAGCACACCCTGGCGCAGCTGCGGGAGCTGGACTTCACCTCGTGGAAGGGTGTGGAGATCCCGCCGTCCCACGGGGCGGCCCACGAGCAGCTGCTCACGCTGGACGAGCTGCTGGACCTGCTGCTGGCCGCCGGGCGCCCCATGGGCCTTGCCGTGGAGACCAAGCACCCCAGCCCGTACGGCCACGGGCTGGAGGAGGCCCTGCTCGTGCTGCTCATGCGGCGCGGCTGGAACCCGGAGACCGGAATGCTCGGAACCGTGACCGTCTCGATCATGAGCTTCCACCCGGATGCCGTGCGCCACGTGCTGGACCACGTGCCACCGCGCCACGTGTGCCAGCTGGTCTCGCAGTCCACCGTGGAGTCGGTGCGCGCCGGTCTCGGCGTGGGCACCGCCACCGCGGCCGTGTGCCGCGCGGGCATGCGCCTCGTGATGCCTCCCGGGGTGCCCCTCATCTCCCGCGGGGAGGTGGAGCTCGCGGGGCCGGGGATCCGGTTCGTGCGGGACAACCCCCGGCTGGTGGAGCAGTGGCTCCAGCGCGGATCCGTGCTGCGGGTGTGGACGGTGGACACCTTCGCGGACACCCACGTGTGCCTGGCCCTGGGGGTCCAGCAGATCACCACCAACGTGCCCGCGCTCGTCCGCCGCTGGAGCACCGAACACCTCAACTCTGCGCGGAACGCCTCGGCGCACGGCCGAGGCGTTCGGGAGCGTGAACTGGTTCCGGCGGCTCAGAGGCCGTAGGAGTCCACGAGCCATTCCGCCAGCCCCGTGTACCCGCCCGGGGTCAGTGCGCTGAGGCGCTGGGCGGTCTCCTCGGACAGCCCCAGCTCCCCGATGAACTCCCGCATGCGCTGGGCGTCCACACGGTGACCGCGAGTCAGGTCCTTGAGCCGCTCGTAGGGGTTGTCCATCCCCTCGCGGCCGGCAACGGCCTCCGCCCGCATGGCGGTCTGGACGGCCTCCCCGAGCACCTCCCAGTTCTGGTCGAGGTCCTCCGCCAGGGTGGCCTCCGCGACGTCCAGGCGGTCCAGGCCCTTGACCACGTTGGAGATGGCCAGCAGCGAGTGCCCGAAGGCCACGCCGATGTTGCGCTGGGAGGACGAGTCCGTGAGGTCCCGCTGCCACCGGGAGGTCACGAGCGTGGCGGCCAGGGTGTCCAGCAGGGAGCAGGAGATCTCCGCGTTGGCCTCCGCGTTCTCGAACCGGATGGGGTTGACCTTGTGCGGCATGGTGGAGGATCCCGTGGCACCCTCCACGGGGATCTGCTGGAAGTAGCCGATCGAGATGTAGGACCACACGTCCGTGCACAGGTTGTGCAGGATCCGGTTGAAGCGCGCCACGTCCGCGTAGAGCTCCGCCTGCCAGTCGTGGGACTCGATCTGGGTGGTCAGGGGATTCCACGTGAGCCCCAGGCCGGTCACGAACGAGCGGGAGATCCCCGGCCAGTCCGTGTCCGGTGCGGCGGCGGTGTGGGCCGCGAAGGTTCCGGTGGCGCCGTTGAGCTTGCCCAGGAACTCGGTGCCGGCCACGCGCTGCACCTGACGGTCCAGACGGTGCGCGAACACCGCGAGCTCCTTGCCCAGGGTGGTGGGCGTGGCGGGCTGGCCGTGCGTGCGCGAGAGCATGGGCACAGCCTTGGTCTCACGCGCCATGGCGGAGACGGCCGCCACGAGACCGCGCGCCGCGGGGAGCCAGACCTGCTCCACGGCGTCCTTGATGCCCAGCGCGTAGGAGAGGTTGTTGATGTCCTCGGAGGTGCACGCGAAGTGCACCAGGGGAGTGAGGTGCCCCAGGCCCAGCTCCGGCAGGCGCCGTCCGATGAAGTACTCCACCGCCTTCACGTCGTGGACCGTCACGGCCTCGAGCTCCGCGAGTTCCGCCACGGCGGCGGCGTCGAAGCCGGTCACAATGGTGCGCAGCCCCGCTTCCTGCTCGGCCGTGAGGGGCTCCAGGCCGGCCAGGGCGCGCTGCTCGCACAGGTGGATGAACCACTCGACCTCCACGTGCACGCGCTCGCGGTTCAGTGCGGCCTCCGACAGGTGGTCCACCAGGGGGGCGGTCTGCGGGCGGTAGCGGCCGTCCAACGGCCCCAGCGCCAAGGCGGGGCTCTGCTGGCCCAGGGCCACTCGTCCGGACGGGAGGGTCTGCGCGGCGTTCGACATGGTTCCCATTCTTCCACGGGCCCGGGGCGCCCGCCCGGTGCGAAGTGCCGCGGCGAGGGTCCTGCACGTCCGGGCACCCGGGGCGGCCCGGGAGGTCCGAGTCCCCAGCCCCCGCCGGGCGGTTCTCGCTGCGCCGCACTGCTTTCTAGCCTGGTCCCGCGCGCCGGGTCCCCGTCCGCGCAGTGCGGAGAGGAGACCTCATGACACCCACGGCACTCGCGGCCGCGCCCGGGGCATTCCCCGGGATCAGCGGACTGGTCCACGAGCACCTCACGGCTCTCGCACAGCGGTACGACGACGCCGCCGAACACCTGGGTGCCCTGCGCACCCGGGTGGCCGAGGCCGGGGAGACCCATGAAACCTGGCGCGGACCAGGCGCCCGCCTCTTCACCGTCCAGGTGGAACGCGACGTGGCTGGCCTGGGGGAGGACATCGCAAGCTGCCGGGAGGCATCCCGGACGCTGCGCTGGGCCGCGACCGCGCTCGCGGACCGCCTTGCGGAGCTCGAGACCGCGGCGGGGATCGGCGCCCCGCTGCTCTCCGCCCTCGGGGCCGTCCTGGGGCCGGGTCTCCTGACCGCACCCGCGGGGCGTCGGCCATGAGCCCCGTGGACGGTGCGGGCCGCCCGACGCATCCGGTGCCACCGGCCCACGGACCCCGCCAGGCGGCGTCGCCGGGTGGGGCCGTCACGGAGGTACGCGGTCCCGCGGAGGACCTGCAGGGTGAGCTGTACGGTGACGCGGCGGTGCCTCGCCCCGCGGCGGAGGGGTTCGAGTCCGAACGGGACGTCGCGGCCGCGGTGGATGGTGCCCGGGAGACCATGACCGTGTACGGGGGCGCGGGAGCGGCCGGCGGGACCGCGGTGGACACGGACGGGATGCGGGCCACGTCCGGGGACCTCTCGCGCGCGGCCTCGGAGTGCGGGGAGGTGGCGGCCGGTCTCACGCCGCTCGCGGTCGAGGCGCAGCTGTGGGCCCTGACCGGAGAACCCCTGCTGGGTGATGCGGCAGTGATGTCGGGACTGCTCGTGACGGGTCTGCTGGAGAGGACGGCGGAGGTCTCCCGCACGGCCCGGAAGCTTGAGGTGGCCGCGCAGCGCTACGAGGCGGCTGAGCAGGCTGTCACCGGGTCGTTCAGTGCCGAGCAGCTGGAGGCGCCCTGGCCGGGAGCGGGAGTGGCGTTCCTGCGGGACATGGCAGACACGATCGAGGATTTCGAGGTGGCCTTCACCCGCGCCGGGATCGACAGCCCCGAGTCTTTCCGGGACCGGGTCCATCTCACCCTGTTCGGGGTCCTCGTGCGCGGTGGGGGTCCCCGCGGCACGGACGCCGTGATCCGAGGTCCCGGTGTGGACGACCTCCTGGACGGGGTTCTCCAGCTTCCGTGGCCCGACGGCGCCGCGGCCGGTTCCGGGAGCACAGCGGAGGACAGCGCGGCCGAGGGGGCGTCCGGCGCGGCTGCGGGCCCCGCGGCGTCGGCCACGGGGCGGCGCCCGACGATCGGCCAGCAGCTGCGGAACATCCTGGTGGAGCGGCTCTCCGCCGCGGGTCGCCGGATGACGGGCGGAGCCCCTGCTCAGGAACCTCCTGCCGCGGACGGCGCGGACATCTCGGAACTGGAGGTGACCGTGGCCGCGATGGCGATGGCTGTGCCCGGGGCGGCCGGTGTGTATGCGCTGTATCGCGAAGGCCGTCGGCTGAACCCGGCGGAACGCACCGGGGCGGTTCTCAGGGGAACGGTTCGGAACCTGGAGGAGGACCATCCCCTGTACCCCGCCCGGCGGGAGGTGTTCACCGGCATCACGCCGCGCAGCGCCCGCGAGCACCACATGACGCCGTTGCCCCGCAGGCCGCTGCCCGCCGGTGTGCGCTACGACGGCGCCGTCCCCACCACCGTGGCGGGGACGGCCGCGGCGCTCAAGGACGCCAAGACCATGGTCTCGGGTGTGGACGCGAGCGGCAAACCCGTGGAGAACAGCACGGTGATGGTGCAGAAGGCCACCGGTGCGGACGGGCGCACCGCGTACTCTGTGGTTCTCACCGGGACCGAGCAGTGGTCGGACGGTCCCGGAGTGCACGACATCAAAGGCATCGGCCAGGGCATGACCGCGTCCCCCGCGGACTCCCTCACCGAGCTTCCGCAGGCCCAGCGCATGGCGGTGCAGGCACTGCAGGACGCGGGCATCCGCCCCGGGGACACCGTGGTGCTCACGGGGCACAGCCTGGGTGGGATCGACGCCGCGGGGCTCGCCGCGAACCAGGAGTTCCGCAGCCGCTACGACGTCCAGGCGGTCACCACGTACGGGGCACCCGTGGGGGACTTCGCGATTCCTGCCGAGACCTCGGTGATGGCCGTGGAGCACGTCGACGACCTGGTACCCACCCTGGACGGCGTGCCCAACCCGGACGGTGAACACCGGTCCACGGTCCGGGTGAACACACCCTACGCGGGCGCGTTGTGCTACAAGGACGGACCACTGGGGACCGCGGCGCACGAGATGAACCTCTACGTCGTGGGTGCCCAGGGCATCTCCGGGTCCGGAGACCCCACCGTGGAGGCGCACGAGCACCGGCTGGCGGCAGCTGTTCCCCACGGGCCGGGAGTCCGGACCGAGACCTACGTGTACGCCGGGTGGGAGGAGCATGCCGGCCTGGAGGGGGAGAGGGCCCAGGACGGCGGCGCACCGCCGGTCCGGTGAGCGGGAGGCACCGCCGTGCGCGGCTGCCCGTCCTTCGCCCCCGCTGCTGGCACCGGCAACCCTCGGCGCCCGGGTGGCCGAGGCGGGGCTGGTCGATGCGGGTCCGGGCACGCAGGTCGGGGAGTGCCGGCCCGGGCGGGAGGCCTGTCCGCCGATGCCGCCACCACGCACTCGGACGTCCGGTTGCCTGTGAGTTCTCGCAGAAGCGGGCGGATCCAACGGGGGCTCGGCCCGGTCGGCGCTCCGGGTGGGTCGTGCTGGTCGCTCAAAGGAGGGGGGCGGGCACGCGGCGCGTTCCCACGGGTCGCGTGCCGTGCACGAAGCCCGGGGGATCTCCGTGCACTCGCAAGGGCGCCGCGGAACCAGGTTCGTCCGGATTCCCGTGACGTCGGACGATTGAACACGCCCGCAGTGTGACCTGCAACACTTCATCCGGCGCCCGTGTAGGCTCTGGTGAACCCGAGGCGAACGCCCGTTTCCTGGAACTCAGCGCCACCTACCCGCACCCGCGCACCATGCCGACACCCCGGCAGTGCAACGGATGCGGCGCGCACTCGAGGACCTGTGTTCGCAAGGCTCGACATGACCGGGGCGATCCTCCGGTCATGAAGACAGTGGAAGGACCACGACCGACCATGGAACCACGTACCCATCCGGGTGCTGTGCAGAGCACGCTCCCCCGGTACCAGCTGCTGGACGAGCGCGGCGTCGTCACGCAGAACCCGCTCCTGACCCCCTATGCCGAGGACATCAGCGTCGATGACCTCAAGCACCTCTACCGCTCCATGACCATGTCGCGGCGGATCGACGAGGAAGGCACCTCGTTGCAGCGCCAGGGACAGCTGGTGCTGTGGGTGCCGCTGCGAGGCCAGGAAGCCGCGCAGATCGGCTCCGCGTGGCCCACGCGGCCCACCGACAGGCTCTACCCCTCCTACCGCGAGCACGCCGTGGCCTTCGAGCGCGGCGTGGAGCCCTCCGAGCTCATGCGCTACTTCCGCGGACACACCGCGGGCGGCTGGGACCCCGAGAAGCACAACCTCAACCTCTACACCGTGGTGCTCGGTTCGCAGGCCCCCCACGCCGTGGGCTACGCCATGGGCACCATGATGGACCGCAAGGCCGCCGAGGACGCCGGCACGCCGCTGGAGACCGACCCCGAGGCCGTGGTCGCGTACTTCGGGGACGGCGCCAGCACCGAGGGCGAGGTCCACGAGTCCATGGTCTTCGCGGCGTCCTACGACGCACCGGTGCTATTCTTCATCCAGAACAACCAGTGGGCCATCTCGGTGCCCTTCTCCACGCAGTCCCGCGTGCCGCTGGCCACGAGGGCGGCCGGCTACGGCTTCGAGGGCCTGCGGGTGGACGGCAACGACATCCTGGCCGTGGTGGCCGCAACCCGCTACGCCCTGGAGAAGATCCGCAAGGGCGAGGGCCCCGTCCTCATCGAGGCGGAGACCTACCGCATGGGCGCGCACACCACGGCGGACGATCCCACCAAGTACCGAAAGCGGGAGGAGGAGGACCAGTGGGGCCTGCTCGATCCCATCGAGCGGCTCAAGGTCCACCTGCGCACCGAGCACGGTGTGGAGGACTCGTTCTTCGACACCGTGGCGCAGGAGGACGACGACCTCGCGAACCGGATGCGCGCGGACGTCCTCGCCATGACCCCGCCCGAGTTCGTGGACCGGTTCGACAACGTCTACGCCGAACCGCACTCGCTCGTGGACGCCGAGCGCGCCGAGTACCTGCAGTACCAGGCCGGATTCGACGTTGCGGACGAAGCCCAGAACTCGGAACCGGAAGGAGCGGGCGCGTGAGCAAGCTGACCATTGCCAAGGCCATCACCGCAGGGCTCACGCGAGCCATGGAGGACGACCCCAAGGTCATGCTCATGGGGGAGGACATCGGCTCCCTGGGTGGCGTGTACCGCGTGACGGAGGGGCTCAAGGCCCGGTTCGGTGCGCACCGCGTGCTGGACAGCCCTCTGGGCGAGGCGGGGATCGTGGGCACCGCGGTGGGGCTCGCCCAGCGCGGCTACCGCCCGGTGTGCGAGATCCAGTTCGACGGGTTCACCTTCCCCGCGTTCAACCAGATCACCACGCAGGTGGCCAAGATCCACGCGCGCTCCGAGGGCAAGCTCAAGCTGCCCATGACCATCCGCATCCCGTACGGCGGTGTCATCGGCTCGGTCGAGCACCACTCCGAGTCCCCGGAGGCGCTGTACGCGCACACTGCGGGGCTGCGGATCATCACCCCGTCCAACGCGCACGACGCCTACTGGATGGAGCAGCAGGCGATCGCGAGCGACGACCCCGTCATCATCTTCGAGCCCAAGCGCCGCTACTGGCTCAAGGACGAGGTGGACGAGACCGCCGAACCCACGGACCCGTTCTCCGCGTCCGTGATCCGCGAGGGCGAGGATGCCACCGTGGTGGCCTGGGGTCCCCTGGTGCCCGTGGCACTGGCCGCGGCGAACGCCGCCGAGGAGGACGGGCGCAGCGTGGAGGTGATCGACCTGCGCAGCATCTCGCCGATCGACTTCGACACGCTCACCGCCTCGGTCCGCAAGACCGGGCGCCTGGTGATCGCCCACGAGGCCCCCACGTTCGGCGGCCTGGGCGGGGAGATCGCCGCGCGCGTGACGGAGCAGGCCTTCTACTCGCTCGAGGCCCCGGTGCTGCGCGTGGGCGCGTTCCACATGCCGTACCCGCCGGCTGCGGTGGAGGAGCACTACGTCCCGGATCTGGACCGGGTGCTCGACGCACTCGACCGTTCCTTCACCTATTAGACATTCAGACCATCACCGTGGTCGTCGACGAGCGCGGTGTCCCCAGGAGGGAGAACAGATGTCCCAGGTTTTCACACTGCCCGACGTGGGCGAAGGGCTGACCGAGGCCGACATCCTGGCCTGGAAGGTGTCCAAGGGCGATACCGTGTCCGTCAACCAGGTGCTCGTGGAGATCGAGACCGCCAAGTCCGTGGTGGAGCTGCCCTCTCCGTACGCGGGAACGGTACAGGAGCTCATGGTCGCCGAGGGCGACACCGTGGACGTGGGCACGCCCATCATCACGGTCAGCTCGGGTGACGACGCCCCCGCGGGCGGCACCGACCCCGGGTACACCGGTACGGTGCCGCAGAACGGACTCGCCGGTGCGGACGGTGCGGCCACGGGGGCGGAGGGCGAGGACCAGCCCCAGGGCCAGGCCCTCGTGGGCTCCGGGCCCAAGGCGGATCCCGTGCGTCGACGCCGACGCAACCGTCCGGCGTCCAGTACGGTGCAGGAGCGCGAGGAGACCGTGGCGGAGAGCGCACCGCCCGCTCAGGCTCCGGCCGGTGCAGGCGGCGGGGACCCCGCCGGTGCCACGGCCCCCGCCAGTGGCGTGGTGCCACGGCGGCCCGGTCTGGCCAAGCCCCCCGTGCGCAAGGCCGCCAAGGAGATGGGCATCGACCTCGCGGACGTGCAGGCCACGGGTGAGGCCGGTCAGGTCACCAAGCGCGACCTGCTGGCCCACGCCGAGCGCGGCGGTGTCCCCGGAGTCGCGTCCGGCACCGCGGCTCCCGTGGCTGGCCGCGAGAGCGGGGAGCGTGTCGAGCGGATCAAGGTCAAGGGCGTCCGCAAGGCCACGGCCCAGAACATGGTCAAGTCCGCGTTCACCGCGCCCCACGTGTCCATCTTCGTGGAGGTGGATGCCACCCGGACCATGGAGTTCGTCAAGCGGCTCAAGCAGTCCCCGCGCATGGAGGGCGTGAAGATCTCCCCGTTGCTGATCGTGGCCAAGGCCGTGATCTGGGCCGCGGAGCGCAACCCGGACGTGAACGCCACGTGGTCGGACACCGAGATCATCGTGAAGCACTTCATGAACCTGGGGATCGCGGCGGCCACGCCGCGGGGTCTGCTGGTGCCCAACATCAAGGACGCGCAGGATCTCTCGCTGCGCGAGCTCGCCGTGGCGCTACAGGAGCTCACCGAGACGGCACGTGCCGGACGCACGCAGCCCGCGGAGATGCAGGGCGGCACGCTGTCGATCACGAACATCGGCGTCCTGGGAGCAGACACCGGCACTCCGATCATCAATCCCGGGGAGTCGGGCATCCTGGCGTTCGGGGCCATCAAGCAGAAGCCGTGGGTGGTGGACGGGGAAGTGGTTCCCCGCTGGATCACCACCCTCTCCGGCTCGTTCGACCACCGCGTGGTGGACGGGGAGCTGGCTGCCCGCTTCATGTCGGACGTTGCCCGGATCGTGGAAGAGCCGGCTCTGCTGCTGGAGTGAGTCATGGCTGACCGGGCCCTTCCGGGGCTCGGCGCAGACGCATCGAGGGGCACCCGCGGCACACGCGGGTGCCCCTTCGCCGTGCCGGGCGCCCCTCCGTCGTGCCGGGCGCCGTGAACCGCGGTACCGCCCGGAGCGCCTCGCCACACCGGGGAACCGACGGGTCATCCCGGGCGCCCGATCCGCTGCAGCCACCGGTGGGCGGTCACCGGACCCACCAGCACGATCCCGTGGGAGCGCAGGGTGAGGGACAGCCTGCGGGACGCGGCGGTGCTGTCCGGCAGGTCCAGCGCGTTCTGCGGCGGTGGCTCCGCCGGTGGCACCTGGGCCTCGGTGAGCAGCTCGTTCCACCGGGTGGCGTCCCAGTCCTGGCACATCTCCGCGTTGTGGATCACCGCCTCGATCTTGGCCCGGTTGCGGATCAGGTCAGCGTTCAGCAGGAGGTCCTCGACGTCGTCCTCGTCGAACAGCGCCACGCGCTCCGGGCGCAGCTGGGCCAGGTGCAGGTACCAGGCCCCGTGGCGCGCGGACTGCGACCACCGGGCCAGCCCCGAGTCGACCAGCTCGAGCGTGAGGGCGGCGAAGTGCTCGGCGGAGGTGCTCGGCGGGGTCCCCCACTCGTCGTCGTGGTCCGCGAGTGCGCCGGCCGTGCTGAGCGCCCAGGGGCAGCGGGACACACCGTCCCCGCACAAGACTGAGCGGAAGGCATCGCGGGGGCTGGTGGTGAGGCGCTGGTGGCTCCCGCCGGCTGCGGGGAGCGTCCCGGACGTGGGCAGCCCCGGCCCGGGAGCCGGGGAATCTGGTGCCGGGGCTGGTGGCTGCGCCGGGCAGGGGAGGGAACGTGCCGTCGTCGTCATGGCAGGAGGCTAGGACGCACGCGAGGCCCCGGTGCCGTGGGACGGCAGGCCTGTGGAGTGCGGGATGGTGACGGCTGCTGAGGGCCCGGGTGTGCAGGGCGCTCGCCGCGGGGCGCACCCGGGAGAACCTGCGGACGGGTGCCGCCTGGCGGGTGCACGGTGCGCGGCGCCGAGCACCGGACCCGCCGGGGACGCCCGGTCGGAGGAGGTGACGGCACCCGGTCAGAAGGTGGACACCGCGCCCGTGACGTCCTCGATCTCCACGGCCAGGGGGTCGTCGTCGGGGTTCTGGGAGTCGTGGACGATGAACACCGCCGCGGGATCCCCCGGGGGAAGAGCGCGGACCGTGACCACTCCCGAGCGGACGTGCGCGAGGATCTCGGAGAGCTGGCGGGCGGTGGCGGAGAGCACCGCGTCGGACGGCGGGGTGCCGCGCTCGTCGAGGATGTCCACCGTGATCCCGCGGGCACGTGCCGCCCGGGTGAGCTCCAGGATGTGGGGGGTGGCGATGGCGCGGCCGCGGATGCTGTCCCGCAGCTGTGCCTCCGTGAGGCGGAACTGCTGCACGTCGTAGTCGGTGACCACCGTGGACTCCTGGGCGATCTGCTCCAGGAGGCCGCCGGCGAGGCGGCGCACCTCGTCCACGCGGCGGCTCGAGGCGTGGCGCATGTCCTTCTCGACCTCGTCGCCGCTGCGAGCGGCTTCGAGAATCCGCTGCGTCTCCTCCCGCCGGTTCATGAAAAAGTTGTACTGCCGCTCCACCATCCAGGTCACGATCATCACGGCCACACCCACCACGTGGTAGGCCTCGATGGGGAGGGGGATGCCGTCCACCACGGGCCAGCGCAGCACGGACATCACCGTCACCCCGAGCCACACCAGTAGTGCCCATCCCGGACGGCGTCGCATCCCCAGGGCGAAGAGCTCCGCGATGAACCCCAGATGGAACCATGGTGCCTGCCCGGCGGCCTCGGTCACGGGAGTGGCCGCGTAGCCCTGGTGCGCAGCCACCAGGAACAGGACGGCGCTCAGCGCGGTGGGGAGCACGTGGAAACGGTGGCCTTCCCAGGCCGGCAGGGCGATGATCAGCCCGGACACCGCGTACGTCGTGAGGGAGATGAACATCACCGACCTCGGGGTGGAGTTCTCCGGGTGCATCAGGGCACCGACGAACGGCACGGCAAACGTAACGACGAATAAGAGCCCCATGGCCGGGTGGGCGAAAACTGGGCGGGTGACCTCGCTCATGCCACCACGTCCTTGGGCCACACAAGCTCCACCCGGGTGCCGCGGCCCGGGGCGGTGTTCAGGTGGACCATCCCGCCGATGGAGTCCACGTTCTCCATGATGGACACGCGCACACCGAGCCTGCGGTTCGGCACGTCGTGGTAGTTGAAACCGCGGCCGTTGTCGGTGACGGTGAAACGCAGGTAGAAGCCCTGGGGATTGATGGGGCTCGACTCGCAGACATCACCCTTCATGGCTACCGTGGTGATCGCACTGCCGGAGTGCCGTGCGCTGTTCGCCACGGCCTCCGTGATGGCCTGCGTGAGTCCGTGGGCCACGTAGGCGGGGACGAAAGCCCGGGGTTCGCCCACGGGCCGCTGGGGCGCCCGCAGGTTGGTGAAGCGAACGCGGTCCCGCCACGGGGACAGGGCTTCCATCAGCTCGTCCATGAGGTCGTGCACCATCACGGTGTGCGCGCCGGATGCGCGGCTGGTCTCCTCGGCCAGCACCTCCAAGGCCCGCGCGGCGAGCTCGCGGGTCCTGCGGGGCAGCACCCCGTGGTTGCGGGAGGCGTCGAGCAGCGCGGCCATGACGTTGTCGTGGATCAGGCGGTCGATGCGCTCCTGGTCCTCCGTCTCCGACCGGCTGCGGGTCATCGCGAGCGTCTCGGACAGCGCCTCGGCGTAGTTGAGGTCCATGCGCTCGGCGCCGCGCTTGCCCACCGTGATGATCATGATGAGCGTGAGGGCGAACACCAGACGGGAGAGTCCCGCAGCCACCCAGGACTCTGCCGTGGGAGTCACCGAGATGACCTGACTGGCCACGACCGCGTAGACGGCCTCGATCCCCACGGTGTACAGCACAGCGGCCGAGGGACTCCACAGCACTGCCGCGGCCCCGGACGCCAGGATGATGAACCCCGAGATCCACGGGTTCTGGGGTAGCGTGCCACCGGGGTATGCCAGGGGCAGTGCCAGGATAGATGCAGCCACCACCGCGGTGTAGGCCAGGAACACCCACGGGCGGACCGAGTGGCGCAGCCCGTAGTAAAGGGTGAATCCCGTCAGGGCACCGAGCGCGGCCAGGGAGATGCTGTACCACCCTCGCAGGTAGGACTGCTGCTGCGCGAAGATGGGCAGCACCTCGATCAGGTGGGTCACCCCGAAGACCCCCACCCCGATCATTGCGAGCCAGTGGGCGCGGTAGGTGTAGACCCCCAGTTTCCCCGGCGCGGTGGTGGCGAAGAACCGCTTCCACCGCAGCTGGGTGCTGACCACGCGGTAGGAGCGGGCCCTGCTTCCCGAGCTCCTGCCGCGCAGGGTCACGGGGTGCCCGGGGTGCTCGTCACAGCTTCTTCTCAGCCGTGGTGACGTCGTCCTCCGGATCCACCAGGCCGTCCTCGATGGCGCGGATGCGCAGATCGATTTTGGTGGGCGCGGGGCGTCCGATGCGGGCGTACTTCTCCCGGATCCTGTCGATGTTCGTCTTCACCGCGGACTGCTTGATGCCCATCCGCCGCGCCACCTGGACCTGCGCGAACCCGGAGGCGTACAGCCGCAGGGTCTCGCGCTCGCGCGGGGACAGGGCGGCGCGCGAGAACTCCACGTCCCCGTCGATCGCCGCGGCCAGCTCCTTGGTGATCACCGGCTTGCCGTCCGCGATGGCGCGCGCCTCCTCGATGGCGTGCTCCAGCGGGTCGGACTTGCGCACCAGGCCCAGTGCGCCGGCGCGCAGGGCCTCCCTGATCAGTGCCGCGTTCTCGGCGATGCTGAAGATCAGCACCTTCATGCCCGCGCTGCGCAGCCGCTCCACGTTGCTCGCGGGGCGGGACTTGTCCGCCAGGGACAGGTCCAGCAGGACGACGTCGCACTCGATGCGCTTGGCCCCCTGCGCCGTGAGGGCGGGATTCTCCGGGTCCCGGCCCAACTGGTCCAGCAGCGTGGTCACGGAGTCCGAGGACCCCACCAGCTTGACGTCCGCCAGCGATGTCATGGACACCAGGCGGACACCTTCCCGAACCACTTCATGGTCGTCGACGATCGCGACGAGTGTTGAAGGCATGGATGTTTCCTCCGTACTCCCCTGTGGAGGCCCAGCCCAGGCCCCCGACAGTACGGAAGTCTACTGGCTCATTGCATGCGAAATGCTCCACGCGTCCACTTTGCGGTGGTAGCGCATTCCCCACAGTCCGCCGAGGACCGCGCCCACGAGACCCAGCACCAGCAGCCCGCCGATCGCCACAAGACCCACGGTTGGATTCGCCCCGATCATCTCCTGGGCCACCCAGCGGGAACCGTCCTCGACGGCGGCCTGTCCCGCCCACAGCAGCACGGCGGCGGAGGCCGCGGCCCGGACGACGACCGACCACAGCCACACGCACACCCCCTGCGCGGCTCCCGAGAACCGGGCCATGCGCCCGGCCACGTAGCCGCCCGCCAGCATGGACAGCAGCTCGACCGCACCCAGGACGACGACGCCGCCCCACAGCTGCGCGGAGCCCGGCTCGTTCCAGGCCCGCGCCAGGGCGTCTCCCGCGCTGAGCCCGGTGTCGAGGCCCACGGCGGGGCCCGCAAGGACCGCGAGGGCCGTCAGCAGCGCACCCAGCGCCGCCGCCGTGAGCAGCCCCATGAGCCCGGGGACGATCTGCAGCCCCCCGAAACGCTGACGCTGCCGGGCGCGCAGGGCCTCCGCCGTGAGACGCGGGGCCGCGGAGGCGCCTCCGGGGCGGACCGCGGGTCGCATCGTGTCCCACGACGCCTCGGCGGAGATCCTCTCCTGGGGGTGGGTGAGGTGGTCGTCGCCCACCGGGTTGGCCGGCCCGGAGTGCTGGTCCCGGGGGTGCAGACGCCCGGAGGCCACGCC
>NZ_JASDCY010000039.1:0-25701 GCF_030407675.1 Kocuria sp. APC 4018
CACTCGGGCGGCGCGAATGGGCCGGCTGGGGGACGCGGGCGGGTCGAACCTGAAATTTGCAGAAGAAAAGTACACACTGGGAGGTGAACGAGACGGTGGGCCAGCTGGGGGACAGGTGGCACCGCACCAGGGGGGAAGGGGAATGCCTTGACGTCGATCAGGGAGCACGTGGCGCACATGCCGGTCCAGCAGCGGGAGATCCTGGCCGCGCCCGCACGGCTGCTGCCGCCGGCGCGCCGGTACGGGCCGGTCTACGAGAACGCACGGCGGGAGATCCTCAAGGCCCGCACCACGCCCTGGTGGGCCCGGCGCACCGTGGACGAGCGGTTGCTGCAGACCATGGGCACGGCGCTTCGTGCCCCCTACTTCGCGCGTGATCCCCGGTACCGCGCCATGGTGGATGCTCTGCACTCACGCGTGCCGGTGAGGGACGCCCTGCGACGGCTGCCGATCATGACCCGCCAGGACCTCTCCGCGAACTATCGGCAGATGCTGGCCGCCGACGAGTCGGAGGTGGAGCTCTCGGCGAGCTCCGGGACCTCGGGGGAACCGATCTTCTTCCTGCTGGACCGCAACCGGGGGGCCCGGGAGTGGGCGTTCGTGGTGGACTCGTGGTCCAGCGCGGGATACCAGCTGGGGGACTGGCGGGTGTTCTTCCGTGGCCTGGACCTCCCCGGCGGCCGGCCGTACTTCGTGATGGGAAGCACCGGGGAGATCGTCGTGCGGATCCAGACGGTGACTCCGGAGTCCATCGAGGGGTACTGGCGGTTGATCCGCAAGCGCGGCATCAGGTTCCTGCACGGCTACCCGTCCACCCTGGTCTACCTGGCGCGGCTGCTGGAGGACGCGGATTTCGACACCTCGTGGCGCGAGGAGATCCGCGGGATCCTGCCCGTCTCGGAGCAGTTCACCCCCGCGCAGGAGGAGATCCTGCGCCGGGCGTTCCCCCGTGCCGGGATCTCGGTCTTCTACGGCCTGAGCGAGAAGACCGTGCTGGCCCGGATGGACGACGACCACGTCTACCACCCGTACCCCACGTACGGCCACGTGGAGCTCGTGGACCCCCATGGCACCCCCGTGGCCGAGGGCGAGCGGGGGCGGATCATCACCACCACGCTCGACGGCCGCGGCATGCCGCTGCTGCGCTACGACACCGGGGACTCCGCCCTTCTGGTGGGGCACGACGCCGCTGGCACCCCTCTGTTCCGCGACATCCTGTCCCGCCGTGGTCGCGAGGGACTGGTGCGGGCGGACGGGGAGCTCTTCACCACCACCCCGTTCAACGTCCACGGGGAGGAGTTCGAGTGCGTCTACCGCTTCAAGCTGCGGCAGGAGGTGCCCGGCAGGGCCACCCTGCTGGTGCAGCCCGTGGCTGACGCGCGTCCGGAGGACCTCGAACGGTTCCACCGCCTCATGGTCAACAGGGCCGAGGGCCAGGTGGAGCTCGACATGGAGATCGTCCCGGAGCTGCCCGCCACGACGAACGGGAAGTTCACCCTCCTGGACCAGCGCATCCCCGACGCACCCACCACCTGGGCGTGAAAGAGCTCCCGGGGGCGTGGTGACGCCCCCGGGAACGGGTACAGGAAATGCTCGCTCTCGCCGGCATCGTCCCAGGTCATGGCAGGTTCGAATGTGCAACCCCGGGGAAAACAGGTCAGACTGGGCGCGACAGGTGACGGTGGCCCGCCCAGGGGATGGGCGGTCACACGGGGGAAGGCAGACGCATTGACGTCGATCAGAGAATTTGTGGGCCACATGCCCGTTCAGCAACGGGAACTGCTGGCAGCTCCTGTGCGGCTGGTGCCGCCGACGATGCGCTACGGCCCGGTGTACGAGGCCACGCGAAGAGAGATTCTCAAAGCCCGGTCGACGCCATGGTGGGCGCGGGTGACGGTGGACCAACGGCTGCTGGACACCATGCGCACAGCCAGCCAGGCGCCGTACTTCGCGAGGGACGCACGCTACGGGCCCGTGGCCAGCGCGTTGCAGGGAGAACTCACGGCCCGAGAGGCGCTGCGGAGACTGCCCATCATGACCAGGCAGGACCTGTCCCAGAACTACCGGGACATGCTGGCGGTCGATGAGTCGCAGGTGGAGCTGTCCGCGAGTTCAGGGACTTCGGGAGAGCCCATCTTCTTTCTGCTGAACCGCAATCGCGGGGCGCGGGAGTGGGCGTTCGTCGTGGACGCGTGGTCCTCCACGGGGTACAAGCTGGGCGACTGGCGGGTCTTCTTCCGGGGAGTGGAGCTGCCGGGCCGCCGCACTCACCTCGTGATGCGAACGGTGGGCGAAATCCTGGTTCGCGTGGCTGCAGTTGGCCCGGAGACGTCCCAGGAACTGTGGGAGCTCATCTGCAAGCACAGGGTCAGGTACCTGCACGGCTCGCCCTCCACGCTGACCTACCTGGCGCGCATTGTGGATCACGCTGAGTTCGACACCTCATGGCGTCAGGAAATCCAAGGCATCCTTCCGGTGTCGGAGCAGTTCACTCCTGCTCAGGAAGAACATCTCCGGGCCGCATTCCCGAACGCCCGGATCTCCGTGTTCTACGGACTGAGTGAGAAGACCGTGCTGGCTCGGATGGATGACGACCACGTCTACCACCCGTACCCCACGTACGGTCACGTGGAGCTCCTGGACCCGCGTGGAAGGCCCGTGCCTGAAGGGGAACGGGGGCGGATCGTGACGACCACGCTGGACGGTCGCGGCATGCCTCTGCTGCGCTACGACACAGGGGACTCGGCACAGTTGGTGGGTCACGACGCCATCGGTACGCCACTGTTCCGGGACATCCTTGCTCGCCGCGGCAGGGAGGGACTGGTGCGCACGGACGGAGAGCTGTTCCCCACCACGAGCTTCACGGCGCACGGGTCAGAGCTTGCGTGCGTCTACCGGTTCAGGCTGCGTCAGGACGTGCCGGGCAGAGCCACACTGCAGGTCCAACCCGTTCCCGGGGCCCGACGCGAAGATCTGGAGGCCTTCCACCAGTTGATGTGTCGTCGTGCCGAGAACCAGGTGGACCTGGACCTGGAGATCGTCGCCGAGCTGCCGGCATCTGCGAACGGGAAGTTCAGTCTCTTGGACCAGCGGATCCCGGACGCCCCCACCACCTGGGCCTAGGTGATGACGCGACGAGGGCGCACCCGCTCAGAGGGGGTGCGCCCTCAGCCACCGGGGCGACGGCGGTCGCCGAGCTGCGCAGGGGGAGACCTGCCTCGTGGCGGGGTTGCTCAGGCAGCCTGGGTAGTACCAGGCACGGAGTGCACCGCCCGGGTGCTCCTGTGCTCCCGGGCGATCGCCATCAGAATTCCGGCCAGCAGACCCAGCAGTGCTCCCACGGAGATGAGCAGTGAAGGTGACACTGACGACGGATTCTGGGGGGTGTAGGCCTCACCCACCTTGGCCATCTGCACTTTGACGCCCTCGCCCTGGGTGGTGGACTCGAGCTCGCCAACCTGCTTGCTGAGCTCGTCCACCCATGCGTCGGCCAGATCGCGTGCCGCTTCGGGAGATCCCGCTGTTGCGGCGACACGGACCTCGCTGGTGTCCGTGGGGACGGACGTCTTGACGTTCTGCAGGACGGCCTCGGGCGTGGTGTCCAGGTGCATCCGCTCGATCACCGCCGAGGCCGTGGAGCTGTTCTCGGAGATGCTGCTGAAGGTCACCGCCCGAGACTTCGCGAGGTTCTCCCCGGCGAGGGCTTCCGTGGCGTCCGTGCCACCGTCCGCGACGACCACACCGGAGGCGGTGGAGGTGTAGGACGTGCCCACTGCCACGGATCCCGCCCATCCGAGCAGGCCGCCCACGAGGGCCAGGACGAGCGGCATCCACCAGCCCCGGCGCAGCGCTCTGCCCATGTCGTACGTGCTGATTTCCCCGTGCTCGAGGTTCGGTCGAGGCATGCGTGTTGCTTGGCTCATGGTGTGTGCGGATCCCCTTGCGCTGGCCACAGTGGTCCCGCGGCCATAGTCATGATGTCCACCCGACTCTTGCGTTCCCCCCGGGCGCTCTGTGCGTCCATTCTAGGGGAGAGGAACGCCCATGGTGGCCTCCGGCCGCACACTGAACGGGTCCCGTACGAGGCTGCGCCCATGTCAACCTGCGGAGCGACTGTGCACATTTCGTGCCGATCGGTAGAGTGAAACCGCAGGTCAGTCGGGGGACGGCCGCACGTCATGGCATCGGGGGACGAATTCAGTGGGGACCATTGTCGCAGCGCTTGTGGGCGTGCTCGCGGGCGTGGGCGCGTGCATGGCCATGGGACGGTGGCCGAAGGCGAGTTGCGTCGTCCTGCTCATCATGACCCTGCTTTCGCAGACCCTGGCCACGGTGTCCGGGGTGTCCCTGCTGGGCAACGTGGACGAGATCGCTGTGGCGCTGGCGCTCCTGGTCTTCTCCGCCAGACGCCTGGTGCTCCACGGATCTCTACGCTGTCTTGGCGCCTATTGGTTCTTCGGCGCGTTCTTCGCGCTGGGACTCGTGTCCTCCGTGATCAACACGGTGCCGTTGAGCGTCTGGGGCCTTGGGGCGTTCCTGATCCTCAAGGGCCCCCTGCTGGCTCTGGGGGTCATGCAGCTGGACTGGTGTCGGGAAGACCTCCGCCCCGCGGCGAGGGTGGCCACTGCGATCCTCGTGCTGATCCTCCTTTCCGCCGTGCTCAACGCGGCGGCGCCGGAGGCGTGGAACTCCGTGGTGGGGCGCGCGCCCGTCAGCTACCGCCTGGGCATTCCCAGTCTCACGGGTGTGTTCGACCACCCCGTGGGGCTCGGCTCCACAATGGGCATGGCTTTCCTGGCCGTGCTCGCGTACCACAGGATCATCGCCCGTTCGGTATGGACCTATGGGCTGCTGGTGGCGACAGGGCTCGCGGGACTTCTCACGTTCCGGCGCAAGTCCGTAGCCTCGACCGCACTGGTTGCAGTGGTGGGGCGGTTGTGGTTGCCGGGGCTCAAGGCAAAGGCCGCCGCGACCATTGCCATCCTCGTTCCGGCCGCACTGATCGTCGGCTGGGAGCCACTCACCCAGGTGATCACGACGTCCTACCACGAGTACTTCGACAACGTGGGTGTCACGGCACGCACTCTGATGACCATCGACTCCGTGAAGCTGGCGGCCGCCGCATTCCCACTGGGCGTGGGCTTCGGCCGGTTCGGATCCGCAGTGGCATCCTCCACCTACAGCCCCCTCTACGTGGACCTGGGCTATCAGCGGATCTACGGCATGGGGGAGGGAGCCCGGGGAGGGTTTCTCACGGACACGTTCTGGCCCTCCGTCCTGGCCGAGACGGGGGCTCTGGGCATGCTCTGCTATGTCACCGCGCTCGTGCTCCTGATGGTTCCGGCATGGCGCCTGATGCGCCGCCACGCCCATCCCCACGTGCGCTGGCTCGGTGCCGTCGCGGTCAGCTGGATGGCCCAGATGTTCGTTGAATCCCTCGCGGCCCCCGTCTTCACAGGGCCGCCCATGTTCGGACCCGTCTTCATGGTCGTGGGCATCGCCGCCGCCGTCTACTTGCGGGAGTCCTCCGGTGGCGGCCTCGCCCCTGTGGTTCTGGAGGTGGCTCCGGCAGTCCAGGGGGAGGCGCCGTGGGCACGTTCCGCTTCAGCGACCACCCCCGGTGGTTTGGCGGGGAGTGGGGTTGTGCTCCCTGAACCGTCCGATGACTGCCTCCCGAGCCGCGCGACGCGGTGCGAGGACTCCACCTCTCGGGTTCCCTCAGCCCCCCATCAGCAGGACGAGGGTGAAACCAGTTGAGTCGAGTCATCGTCCTGGGACCGGTACCGGACTCCGCAGGCGGAATAGGTGTGCTCATGGGCCACCTCTCCCGCTCGACAAGCGCGGGGACTGACCTGCAGTTCGTGGATTCCGGGGGCACCCCAGGTCCGCCCGTGCGTCGTCTGCTCCGCTTCCTGAACGCACTGCTCGTGTGCGCTGACTCAGTTCCCGACGGCGCGGTGTTCCACCTGAATCTGGCGTCAGGGCTGAGCACCTGGCGCAAGCTGGCGCTCACAACGGTGCTGCGGATGCGAGGGCACCCGTACGTCCTGCACCTCCACGGGGGGAAGTTCGATGTGTTCGTGGCGCGAAGTCGCACCCTGGCTCGTCGCTGCATCTCGAGCATGTTCCGTGGGGCAGCTGCGGTCGTGGTCCTCGGAGAGTTCTGGCGAGCTGAGATCACCCATTCACTTGGCGTGGACCCCGCGAGGATCACGGTCGTTCCCAACGCTGTTCCGGGTCCCCCGGCGGCACCCCTCCGCGGAACCGCGCCCATCGTCCTGTTCAGTGGGCAGCTCGGCCGCCGCAAGGGCGTCCACGACCTCCTCGAGGCCTGGGCTTCCCTGCCCGCCGAGCTGCGCACCACCCTCGTCCTTGCCGGTGACAACCCGGCCCCGGAGGAGCTGGGGGATCTGCTGACCCGCACCCCGGACGTGGAGGTCACCGGGTGGCTGGGAGCCCGGGAGCTGGAGGAACGGCTTGCGCAGGCATCGGTCCTGGTGCTCCCCAGCTACGGCGAGAACCTGCCCATGTCCCTGCTGGACGCCATGGCCTGGGGGCTGGCTCCGGTGGTCACGGACGTGGGCGCGGTGGGCGAGGTGGTGGAGGACGGACGCAGCGCCGTCGTGGTCCCCGTGGGGGATCCGCCGGCCCTTGCCGAGGCGCTGAGAAGTCTGCTCTCCGACCCGGAGCGTGTGACCCGCATGGGACGGGAGGCGCGCCGCCGCTGGGAGGAGGAGTACCGCATCGACAACTACTGCGAGCGTCTGGAGGACGTGTACGAGCGGGTGGCCGGCCCCGGCACCTGAGACAGACCACGGGGGATGCCGTTCGGGGAACGTCATCGCCACACGCACAATTTTGGGGGAAGACATGAGTGCTGGTGCATCCGGGACGAGAATGGACGCGTTGGGCGGGCAGGTGGCAACCGCCGCCGAGCGTGCGCTGGATTTTGCGCGCACCCGGGACTTCACGGGGACGGACCCGTACGACGGGCTGCTGTCACCGTGGGCGTCCGCGGTGAGAGGTCGTGTGCCCCGCCAGGTGTGGGTGCAGGCGCACAAGCGGATGGGTCACGGTCTGCGCAGGATCACCAGGGTCCCCGGCGTGACGATGACCAAGGCGCTCGCCCTGTTCGCCGTGGCGGAGCAGCAGCTGGGCGACTCGGCGGCGGCCGGTGCGCTGGTGGACCGGATCTTCACCACCCGTGGGCGTGGCCCGTGGGGGTACGAGTTCGACGTCCAGACCCGCTGGGCGCACTACCTCGCGAACTCGCCGAACGTGGTGGCCACCGTGTTCGCCCTGCGGGCCGCGGCGGCCACCGGGCGGCTGGAGCAGGTCTCCCCGGACACGGCCCGCTGGTTGGAGGGCCTGGCCCACCCGGACGGATTCTTCCGCTACACGGAGGCCTCCGACCGCCTGGTGCACAACGGTTCCCTGCTGGCCGCCGAGTCCCTCGCGCTGCTGGGAGGGAACCGGGATCTCGTGCAGCGCGCGGTGGACCGGACCGTGGCGGCCCAGGCCGCCGACGGCTCGTGGGCCTACGGCGAGGGCGAGGGGCTGGAGTGGGTGGACTCCTTCCACACCATCTACGTGCTGGAGTCCCTCCACGTCCTGCGGGAGCAGGGTTTCGAGATCGGCAGCTCCTACGAGCGCGGACTCAACCACTGGTACGCCCACTGCCTCGACCGGGCTCTGCTGCCCGTCTACATGGCGGACGAGAAGAAGCCGTCCGACGACGTCCACAACATCGCCACCACGGTGGGTTTCATGGCGGCGCTGGCCGCGCGCGGTGACCTCGAGGTCTCGCCGGAGCCCGCCATCCGGCACCTGCTGGCGCACCAGGGCACGGACGGCGGCTTCCGCAACGGTCCCCGCGCCCTGCCCCACATGCGCTGGAACCAGGCGCACGCCGCGTGCGCCCTCGCGCGCTGGGCGGCGCTCGCCAAGGACCGTGACATCAACGAGCTCGGGAAGGCCCTCTCATGACGCAGACCCACCACACGGCCCCGACGGCCCGGCGCACGGCTCCACGCCCGCACGACGACGACGCCGCTCGCGCCCGCTCCCACGGCCGACCCGCCACGGAGGCCGCGCACCAGCGCTGCGAGCTGCTGGGCGCCGCCGTGGACCCGCTGACCATGGACGAGACCGTGGCCGCCATCGAGCAGCTGCTCGAGGACGGTGGGCACGGGCACAACCACCTGGCCATGAACGCGGCCAAGCTGGTGTCGGTGAGCAACGATCCCGAGCTCGTGGAGAGGTTCGCCACCGCAACCCTGGTCACGGCGGACGGGCAGGCGCTCGTGTGGGCGTCCAAGCTGCTCGGGGATCCGCTGCCGGAGCGCGTGGCAGGCATCGACCTGATGGACCGGCTGGTGGACCTCAGTGCCCACAACGGCCGCCGGATCTACCTGCTGGGCGCCACGGACGAGGTGGTCCGCCAGGTCCGCTGGCGCTTCCTCGCCCGCGGCGCCAACGTGGTGGGTTTCCACAACGGCTTCTGGCGCAGGGAGGGGATCACGGACGAGCAGATGGCGGAGACCGTGTCCCGCTCCCGCCCGGACATCGTGCTGGTGGGGGTGCCCTCTCCGCTCAAGGAGGACTTCGTGTTCGGTCAGAAGGAGCGCACGAAGGCCGGGATCTGCGTGGGCGTGGGCGGCTCCTTCGACGTGGTGGCCGGACGCACCTCGCGTGCTCCCCGCTGGATGCAGCGCGCCGGGATGGAGTGGTTCTGGCGTCTGGTGCAGGAGCCTCGACGCATGTTCAAGCGGTACCTGGTGGGCAACACCAAGTTCGTGTGGCTGGTGCTGAGGGCACGATGGCACCGTGCCTGACACGCTAGCCGCCCCCGGCAGGACCGCCCGTCTGAGCGCCCTGCGCCGCAGCGCCGCCGCGCAGTCCGCGGTGGTGCTCGGCATCCGTGTGGCCGGGGCGGTGCTGCAGATGCTGCTGGTGGGGACCGTGGCGCTGCAGTTCTCCGTGGAGGCCGTGGGGCTCAACGGGGTGCTGTGGTCCGTGGCACTCGTGGCCCGGATGGCGGGAACGGTGGGGGTGGACATCATGGGTCTGCGTGCCGCGTCCCCCCTGTGGTCCGCCGGGCGGGTGCGGGAGGCCCGTGCGGTGGCGCGCCGGGACCTGCGGGCGGTGCGCATCCTGTGGAGCTGCGCGCTCACGGCCCTGGTGCTCGTGTGCGCGGGGCTGGCGCTGGCCGACCGTCCCTGGGTCCTGCTGCTCGCGCTGGGAGTGGTGGCGGCGGCGTCGGCGTTCGAACGGCTGTTCGTGGTGCAGCGTCAGGCGCGCGGGTGGCCCGTGCTCGGGCAGTTCCTGGAGTCCGTGGCGCTGCCCGCACTCGGGCTGCTGGGCGTGCTGCTCGCGGGGGCCTTCGCCCCGCACCTGCTGGTGCTCTCCCAGGTGACGGCCTTCGTGCTCATTGCTCTGACGCTGTGGGTGGTGTCCCCGGCGGGACCGCTCGCGCCCGGGGCACGGCGACGCCGCGGGGGGCGTCCGCGCGACAGGGCCGGTCTCGTCCCGGGCGCGGTTCCCGGCCCGAGGTCACGGGAACCCGAGGTGGAGCCCGTGCCGTGGCGGGCGGCCGTCACGGTGGGTGCCGGGGGCGCACTCACGGCGCTGTGCGTGCGCGGACCGATGTTCGTGCTGGGCGGGAACTCCCTGGCCACGGCGGGCGTGTACGAGGTCGCGCAGAAGATCCAGAGCGGGGGAGCCATGGGCACCTCGGCCGTGGCCACGGTGTTCTCCTCCCGCACCGCGGTGGCCCTGAGGGACCGCCGAACGCTGGTCCGTCTCCTCACGGAGGCGGCTGCCAGTTCCCTCGTGCTGCCCGTGGGGCTGCTCGCCTTCCTCCTGGCCGTGGGTCCGGAGGGGCTCGTGAACCTGCTGGGCACGTCCTACCAGGGAGCCTGGACGGCTGCCACCGTGCTGGTCGTCGCCACGGTGGTCAACGCCGTCACCTCCGCGTTCACCAACGTGCTCGTGCTGGGAGGGCGGGAGCGGCTGTTCACGATGATCGCCGCAGGACAGGTGGTGGTCGTGGTGGGCGGCGCCCTGCTCTCCGGCGCCCGCACAGCGGAGACCATGGCGCTGTGGGTGCTCGTGGGAGAGGCGTTCCGCTCCCTGTGCATGGTGGGTGGCCTGTGGCTCCACCTGCGGGAACTGAAAACCGACTAATCTACGGGAATGGCCTTTCACGCGGATTCCACCGAACTGGACAACAAGGAAATTCTCACCTGGGAAGGGTTCGGGAGCGCCACCCGCGAACTCGCCCAGCAGATCGTGGACTCGGAATTCGTCCCCGACATCATCATCGCGGTGGCTCGGGGCGGCCTGCTGCCCGCAGGGTCCCTCTCCTACGCCATGGGCGTGAAGCTTTCGGACGCCGTGAACGTCGAGTTCTACACGGACGTGCACGAGACCCTGCCGGACCCGGTGCTGCTCGCCCCCATGCTGGACACCGAGTCCATCAGCGACAAGAAGGTCCTGGTGGTGGACGACGTCGTGGACTCCGGGCGCACCCTGGCCCTCGTTCTCGAGCTGCTGCGCGGCTACGGCGCCGAGTGCCGCTCCGCGGTGATCTACGAGAAGCCCCGCTCCGAGGTCCGCCCCGACTTCTCCTGGAAGTCCACGGACGAGTGGATCGTCTTCCCGTGGTCCGCGCAGGAGCCGGTCACCAAGTCCCGCTGATCCGGACCGCTGGACCTGGCTGAGGTGCAGCCGCCCGGGGCGCCTCCGGCCCGCGGTTTGCCCGGGTCCGTGGTGCCGCGCCCGTGGGGGAGCAGCTTGCCGCCCACCGTGCTTCCTGAGTCTTGAGTGCAGATATTGCCGTCTACTGCCTGGTAGGCGGCAATATCTGCACTTAAGACCGGAACGGGAGCAGGAGCGGCAACCGGGGCCGGCCGGCAGTGGGTCAGTGCTTCACGCGCTCCTGCACCAGTGCCGCGGTGGCCTCGGCGATGGCGCGCTCCTCGTCCGTGGCGGCCACCAGGACCTCGATGGCCGAGCCGGGGGCGCTGATCCGGGCCACGTCCCCCTCGGGGTGCTCGTTGAGCGCGGGGTCCAGGGCGATGCCGAGCGCGCCCAGCTGATCGCACACGAGGGTCCGGAACTCGGGGGAGTTCTCCCCGATGCCCGCGGTGAAGATGAGGGCCTGTGCTCCGCCCACCGCCACGTGGTACCCACCGATGTACTTGGCCAGCCGGTACGCGGCCATCTCCAGTGCCAGCTGCGCCCGTTCGTCCCCGGACTCCGCGCGCTGCTCCACCACGCGCATGTCCGAGTCCCCGCAGATGCCCTGCAGCCCGGACTCCCCGTTGAGGATCCGGTTCATCTCCTTGGCGCTCATCTCGGGATTGCGCTCCAGCATGGCCGTGACCACGGAGGGGTCCAGGTCACCGCTGCGGGTGCCCATGACCAGTCCCGCGAGCGGTGTGTAGCCCATGGAGGTGTCGAAGGACCTGCCCTCGCGGATCGCGGTGGCGGAGGCGCCATTGCCCAGGTGAGCCACCACGGCGTTGAACTGCTCGCGCGGGATCCCCAGGAACTCGCAGGCCTTGCCCGTCACGTAGTCGTGGGAGGTGCCGTGGAAGCCGTAGCGGCGCATCCCGTCCATCTCGTACCAGCTGTCGGGGATCGCGTAGCGCCACGCCTTCTCGGGCATGGTGCGGTGGAAGGCGGTGTCGAACACGCACACCTGGGGCATGCCCGGGTAGGTCTTCTGGATGGCGCGCAGCCCCAGCGCGTGGGCGGGGTTGTGCAGCGGGGCCAGGGGAGCGAGCCGCTCGATGGCGCGGATGATCTCGTTGTTCACCAGCACGGGGGCCGAGAACCGCTCACCGCCGTGCACCACACGGTGCCCCGCGGCGTCGATCGTGCGCCCGCCGAGCTCCTCGTCCAGGCGCTGCGCGAGGATCTCCAGGGCCTGCGTGTGGTCCTTGACGTCCGAGGTGCCGATGTTCTCGATCAGCCCCTTGGTGATCACCTCACCACCGGCCATGCCCGCGGTGGCGGTGGCCAGGGGCACGTTCTCGTTGATCGCGGGCATGGAGGACGTGTAGGCGCTGGGCTCGGAACCCTCCGGAGTGACCTCCCGCACCTGGTACTTGATGGAGGAGGAGCCGCAGTTGACGACGAGCACGAGCATGGCAGGATCCTTCGGGATCGGCGGGCGGATGGGCTCCTCCCATGATCTCACGGGAGGCGGGTCTCCGAGCGGCCAGGGGCAATCCCGCGCGGCCCGCCACCTGCGGGGCATCCGGGCCCGGACGCCCCGGTGACAGACCGGTGACAGCCCAGTGACAGGCCGGGGCCAGCCCGGTGACAGGCCGGGGCCCTACCATGGGGAAACACGTGTCCCCCGCTGCAACGGAGCACCCATGGACTGGACCGTCCTCGCAACCACCGTCTACCTGATCATCGACTACAGCATCAAGATCATCGCCATCGGTGTGGTCCCCGAGAACCGGCGGCCGTCCTCCTCCACAGCGTGGCTCATGATCATCCTGGTGCTGCCCGTGGTGGGCCTGCCGCTGTTCCTCATGCTGGGCAGCCCCTACGTGCGAGGGCGGCGGATGCACATCCAGGAGGAGGCCAACAAGAGCCTCACGGAGGGTCTGGAGCAGTACCCGGACCTGCCCGAGGGTGCAGAGCCCCCGCGGTGGCTCGAGTCCTTCACCCACATGAACCGGCGGCTCACGGGTCTGCCGTGCGTCACGGGCACCCACGTGGAGCTGCTCACGGAGGAGCACGCTGTGATCGCGTCCCTGGTGGACGCCGTGGACGCCGCGCAGGACTACGTCCACGTGGAGGTCTACATCATGGCGTGGGACCAGACCACGGCCCCGTTCTTCGAGGCGCTCGAGCGGGCGGTGCGCCGCGGCGTCGTCGTCCGTGTGCTGCTGGACCAGCTGGGGTCCCGCAAGTACCCCGGGTACCGCAAGCTGGGCAAGCGGTTCGACGCCGCCGGGTTCCAGTGGCGCCTCATGATGCCGCTGCGGCCGTGGCGCGGCGAGCTGCGCCGCCCGGACCTGCGCAACCACCGCAAGCTCGTGGTGGTGGACGGCAACGTGGCGTTCATGGGCAGCCAGAACATGATCGACTCCAGCTACCTCTCGAAGAAGAACATGAAGATCGGGCGCCGCTGGGTGGACATCATGGTCCGCCTGACGGGGGAGATCACCGAGGAGATCGAGGCGGTCTTCGCGGTGGACTGGTACAGCGAGACCAACGAGCGGCTCATGGCGGACACGTTCGTCCCCACGCACGCCCCGGTTCCGGTGACCGGCCCGGACGGCCCGGGCAACTACATGCAGCTGCTGCCCTCGGGGCCTGGCTTCGAGACGCGTCCCAACGAGCGGCTCTTCGCGAGCATGGCCGACGCCGCCCTGGAGAGCCTGGTGCTGTGCAGCCCGTACTTCATCCCGGACGAGTCCCTGCTGGCCTCGGTCACCACGGCCGCGTACCGCGGTGTGCGCGTGGAGCTGTTCACCAGTGAGAAGGCGGACCAGTTCATGGTGGGCCACGCCCAGGCGTCCTACTACGAGGCCCTGCTGGACGCGGGTGTGATCATCTACCAGTACCGCAGCCCCGAGGTGCTGCACACCAAGTTCATGGTGGTGGACCAGGAGATGTCCGTGATGGGCTCCTCCAACATGGACATGCGGTCGATGGGTCTGAACTACGAGATCAGCCTGCTCGCGTTCGGCGGGGACATGGTGGGCAGCCTGCAGGACCTCGCCCAGCAGTACCGGGACGCCTCCACGGTGCTCACCGCCGAGAAGTGGAAGGGCCGCTCTGTGGGGGAGCGCTACCTCAACAGCGTCTTCCGGCTCACCTCCGCCCTGATGTGAGGGCGGGCGACGCCGCCCCCGGTTCTCCCGGGGGCGGCCTCCTCAGAGCGTCTGCGCCTGGATCGCGGTGATGGCCACCGTGTTGACGATGTCGTCCACGGTGCAGCCGCGCGAGAGGTCGTTCACGGGCTTGCGGAGCCCCTGCAGCACGGGACCCACAGCCACCGCGCCCGCGGACTGCTGCACGGCCTTGTAGGTGTTGTTGCCGGTGTTCAGGTCCGGGAACACGAACACCGTGGCCTGTCCCGCCACGTGCGAGCCCGGGAGCTTGGACTTGGCGATCGAGGCGTCCACGGCGGCGTCGTACTGGATGGGGCCCTCCACCTCGAAGTCCGGGTCCGCGGCGCGCACGAGCTCGGTGGCGGCGCGCACTCGCTCCACGTCCTCACCGGAGCCCGAGCCGCCGGTGGAGTAGGAGAGCATGGCCACGCGGGGGTCCACGCCGAACTCGCGCGCCGTCTGGGCGGAGGCCAGGGCGATGTCCGCGAGCTGCTGCTCGTCCGGGTTGGGGTTCACGGCGCAGTCGCCGTAGACCAGCACGCGGTCCGCGAGCAGCATGAAGAACACCGAGGAGACGATGTTCACGCCCTCGCGGGTCTTCACGAACTCCAGGGCCGGGCGGATGGTGTTGGCGGTGGTGTGGGCCGCCCCGGAGACCATGCCGTCCACGTCCCCCAGCTGCACCATCATGGTGCCGAAGTAGGAGCCGTCCAGCATGCGCTCGAGCGCCTGGTCCTTGCTCACGCCCTTGTGGGAGCGCAGCCGCACGTACTCGTCCGCATACTTGTTCCGCAGGGCGTCGTCGTGCTGGAAGTCCACCAGGTCCAGGCCCTCGGCGTCGAAGTCCAACTCGATGCCCTCGGACTGCGCGAGCGCGCGGACGGCCTCGGGATCGCCGAGCACCGTGAGGTCGCAGAAGTTGCGGCGGTGGATCAGCTCCGCAGCGCGCAGGATGCGGGGGTCGTCCCCCTCGGGCAGTACGATCCGCTTGCGGTCCGCACGCGCGGACTCCACGAGCTCGTGCAGGAAGCGCAGCGGCGTGCGCTTGACGGGGCGCGGCAGGGTCAGGCGGCCGGAGAGCTCCTCGCTGTCCACGTGCTCCGCCCACGCGCCGCGCGCGGCGGCGATCTTGCGGGAGTGCGCGCCGGCCAGGGTGCCGCGCGTGGCCGCCACGGCCTGCGCGGTGGTGAACGTGTCCCGTTCGGTGGTCAGCACGGGGAACGGGGCCGCGCTCAGCAGCGAACCCACCGCGCCGGAGGGCCGGAAGCCCCCGGTCAGGAGCATCCCGGCGGGCACCGGCAGCGTGGGCGCCAACGACGACGCCAGGGTTGCCGAGACCACGTCCGTCCGGTCCCCGGGGGTGATCACCAGGTCCCCGTCCGCGATCTGGTCCAGGAAGTTGCCCGCGGTCATCGCGGCCACCTTCACGGCCTTGATGTCGCGGTCCAGGGACGAGGAGTTGAAGTCCGTGCCGTAGCCCTGGGCGTCCACGAGCTCGGCCACGGTGGGGTTGGAGATCGCAGGCAGCTCCGGGATCACGTACGCCGGGAGGTTGTGGTTGCCGGGCTTGGCCTCGCGGCGGATCTGCTCCGCGTGCTCCGGGTCCGCGCGGTTGACGATCACGGCGTAGATGTCGCAACCGGCCTGGCGCAGCTCGGTGCGGGTCACGTCCACGGCGTTGAGCACGTCCTTGACCCGCTCGGACTCGTGGGCGCCGATCACGGCGGCCACGGAGCAGCCCATGTCGTTGGCCAGGCGGGCGTTGAGGTCGAACTCCGCGGTGGCGGCGTTGTGGGCCACCAGGTCGGTGCCGTCCACCACGATCACGTCGCACTCCCGCGCCATCTCGGAGTACACGGCCACGGCGGCGGAGTCGAGCTCGTCGTGCTCACCCGAGGCGAGGATCTCGCGGCAGCGCTCCAGGGAGACCGCACCCCGGCACCGGGAGTCCGGGAGGTCGAAGGTGCGCTTCATGAGCTGCAGCACCGGATCGTCCTCGGGGGAGGTGCCGTCGAACACCGGGCGGAAGAAGCCCAGGGCGTCCGTGCGCTTGAACATGGTGTCCGTGAGCCCCAGTGCCACCAGCGTCTTGCCGCTCTGCGGCGTCATCGCGGAGATGTAGATGCCCTGCGTCATGGAACGTGCTCCCTCGGTAGCGTCCGGCTGTGCCTCCAAGTCTAGGGAACCGGTCCCCGTGCCGACCCGCGGGCAGTGGTGAGTTCGGCGACAGAACGGGTCGCACGACGTGACCCGTAGCATGCCAGGGTATTTCGTACTACCATCGCGTCATACGAAATCGGGCGGGCGGGGGGTGGTCATGAGAGTGCACGTGCATTCGCGAGTCGTCGCGCGTCACCCGGAGGTCACGGTGGACCAGGTGATCGAGGCTTTCGAGGGAACGTTGCGATCCCGCGCCCGGGACACCACTCCAGTCCAGTGGGTGGGCGTCGGTGCGGATGCTGGCGGGCGACTGCTGGAGTACATCGCGGTGGAGCACGAACCGGATGGATGGCTGGTTTTCCACGCGATGCCAGTGACAACCAAGGTGCTCGTGGAAGTCGGGCTGAGGAGGTAGGGACATGAACGACTACACGGATGTGAACGGGGTGCCGTTCACCGATGACGACATGGAACGGTGGGCCGAGGAGGCGGAGTCCGCAGAGGGGTTCACCGGAGGACACGAGGGGCCGTCGGTGCCCGGGCGCCCGATCAGCGTGGGAGTTGCGGCACGGCCGTTCACCCTCCGCCTGGATGCCGCGCGCCGAGCGAAGCTCAACGATGCGGCGCAGGCGCGGCACACCACTGCCTCTCAACTGGTCCGTGATCTCATCGACGCACTCTGAATCCTGCGGCCTGACCGGAGCCGCTCCTGAGGGGGGTCTCCGAGTCCCGGGGTGATCCGCCGGAAGGGTTCGCGCCGCACCAGGGGCTCGCGCTCCCGCGACCCCGGTGCCACACTGGTCACATGCTGGTCGCCTTCTCCGTCTCCCCCAGCGGTGGGGACAATCCCGATGCCTCCGTCCACGACGCCGTGGCCGCCGCCGTCCACGTGGTGCGCGAGTCCGGGCTGCCCAACCGCACCGACTCCATGTTCACCACCATCGAGGGTGAGTGGGACGAGTGCATGGCCGTGGTCAAGGAGGCCACCGCGGCGGTCGCCGAGTACGGCCCGCGCGTGTCCCTGGTGCTCAAGGCGGACATCCGCCCGGGCCACACCGGTGAGCTGACGGGCAAGCTGGAGCGCCTGGAGTCCGCGCTGTCCCGCCACGAGCTGGGTCGTTCGCAGGAGCGCCGCGGCATCACCTCGGGCACCGCCGGCTCGAACGGCCCCGCCGCCTCCGAAGGTGACCCCGCCTCGGATGGCGCCGCCGGCCCCGAGGGCACCGCAAGCTCCGACGCCGCCGGTCGGAAGTGACGGCCCCGCGCACCTCGTGAGCAGGAAGAGCAAGAACGCCAAGCGGGCGGGTCGCGCGGAAGCCGGCGCCGCGGCGTCGTCGGACGCGCCGGGGCTCGTGGAGCGCACCTGGGCCACGGACACCGGGACCGTGGAGCTGCAGCAGGACACGTACGTGCCCGGCGCGTGGGTGCTGCGCGTGAACGGGGTGCCGTCCTCGCACATCGTCCCGGACCGCCCGGACCAGCTGGAGTTCGAGTACATGCGCTGGTTCTCCACGGTGCTCGAGGACCACGTGTCCTCGCACCTGGATCCCACCGCGCTGCGCGTGCTGCACCTCGGTGGCGGCGCGTGCTCGATGGCCCGCTACCTCGCGTGGCGCTACCCGCAGGCCCGCCAGGTGGTCGTGGAGCTCGACGCCGCCCTGGCCACCCTGGTGCGCGAGTGGTTGGACCTGCCGCGGGCGCCGCTGCTGCGGATCCGTCCGGGGGAGGCGCGGGCGGTCACGGAGTCCCTCAGTGAGACCTCGCGGGACATCGTGATCCGGGACGTCTTCGCCGGGGAGCAGACCCCGGGGCACCTGCGCACGCTCGAGTTCGCGCGCCACGTGGACCGCGTGCTCGCGCCGGACGGGCTGTACCTGCTGAACGTGGGGGACACCCGCAACCTCAAGGGCACCCGGGCGGAGGTCGCGGCGCTGCTGGAGGTCTTCGAGCACGTCGCCGCCGTCGCGGACGCTCCCATGCTCAAGGGCCGCCGCTACGGCAACGTGGTGCTCGCCGCCTCGCACGCACCCCTGCCCGCAGCCGGTTCCGCCGACGCCGCCGCGCTGGGCCGCGAGCTGCTCGGCGGCTCCCTGCCGGCCCAGTACAAGGACACCGCGTGGTGCCGGGAGCTCGCGGCGGACACCCGGCCGTGGCTCGACAAGCCGGCGGACCCGGTACCGGAGGGTCCGGACGCGGCCTGACGGGCGGGGCGGCGATACGTGGGAGGTGTCCGCGCGTCGCATGAGAGGGCGGCGAGCGGCGTCGTCGTCGTCAGGAAAGCTGGATCAGCCGGCCCAGCCCTCGATCACGCCGATGCCGAAGAACGCCACGAACGCCAGGGCCACCACGTACATGAGCGGGTGCACGTCCTTGGCGCGGCCCTGCACCAGGCGGATGAACACGTAGGAGACGAAGCCCGCGCCGATGCCGTTGGCGATCGAGTACGTGAACGGCATGACCGCGAACGTGAGGAACGCGGGGATCGCGACGCCCAGGTCCGCCCAGTCGATGGCCACCACGTTGCGGGCCATGAGGAAGCCGACCACCACCATGGCGGGGGCCACGGCCTCGAAGGGGACCACGTTGACCAGCGGGGTGAGGAACATGGCGGCGAGGAACAGCACGCCGGTGACCACGTTGGCCAGGCCGGTGCGGGCGCCGTCTGCGATGCCCGTGGAGGACTCCACGAAGATCTGGTTGGAGGACACGGAGCCCGCGCCGCCGGCCACGGCACCGAGGGCGTCCACGAGGAGCACACGGTCCACGTTCTCGATCTGACCGTCCGCGTCCTCGAGCCCGGCCTGGCGGGACAGCCCCACCATGGTGCCCATGGCGTCGAAGAAGATGGACAGCAGGATGGTGAAGATCAGCAGGGCGCACGCGATCCCGCCGAGCTCGCGGAAGGCGTCGATGGGCGCGGCGGAGCCCAGCAGGGACAGGTCCGGAACCGCGAACAGCGCCTCCGGGGAGGACGGCACCACGAGCGACCAGCCGTGCGGGTTGTCCACGGAGGAGCCGCTGGGGGAGACCGCCTCCAGCACGTGCGCCAGGACGGTGGTGAGCACCACCGAGATCAGGATCCCGCCCCTGACGTTGCGCACCATCAGCGCGACGGTCAGCAGCAGGCCCACCACGAACGTGAGGGTGGGCCAGCCGAAGAGCTCACCGCCGGTGCCCAGCTGCACCGGAACGGTGGTGTGGGCGGCGTCCGGGATGCGGCGCACGAACCCGGCGTTCACGAACCCGATCAGCGCAATGAACAGTCCGATGCCCACCACGATCGCGGTCTTGAGGGAGTCCGGCACCGCGTTGAACACCGCCGTGCGGAACCCGGTGACCACCAGGACCACCATGATCACGCCCGCCCAGATCACCAGACCCATCACCTGCGGCCACGTGAGCCCGGGGTTCGTGGCAATCGTGACGGCCAGGAACGCGTTCACGCCCAGCCCGGCGGCCATGCCGAACGGGGACTTGGCCCACACACCCATGAGGATGGTGAGCACGCCGGCCACCAGCGCGGTCATGGCGGCCACGCGCTCGCCGCCCAGGGCGTTCCCGGCGCCGTCCGGGCCGTAGCCGAGCACCAGCGGGTTGAGCACCACGATGTAGCTCATGGCGATGAACGTGGCCACGCCGCCGCGGACCTCGCGGCCCACGGTGGAGCCACGCTGCGTGATGTAGAAGAAGCGGTCCAGCCCGCCTCGGGGCTCGCTGCGCTGAGCGGGCGGGGTGGAAGACGACATGCAGATCCTCACGGGTGGGCGCTGGCCGCGCCGAACGGGACGGGTGGGGGTGTTTGTGTAGAAATACTACGACGACGCCGCCCGCGCACCGTGCCGCAGCGCGCGCCGCGGTCCCCGGTCCGGTGGGGCAGGCGGGCCGGTGGTGCCAGGACCCGGGGCCGCCGCTCCGCCTCCGCACCCGGCTGCGTGGTTAGGCAGGACTGACCTGAGTTCACTACCGTTGATCCCAGTCCCTGTCTGCACGCGGGATCCGTGTGCGCGTCGAAAGGAATCACCACCGTGACAACCCCCACCTCCCGCCCGCTGCGCGTGGCCGTGATCGGCGCCGGCCCGGCCGGGATCTACGCCGCGGACATGCTCACCAAGACCGAGGCGGTCCGCGAGGGCGAGCTCGAGGTCAGCGTGGACCTGTTCGACCGCTACCCCACCCCGTTCGGGCTCATCCGCTACGGCGTGGCCCCGGACCACCCGCGCATCAAGGGGATCATCACGGCGCTGCGCTCCATCCTGGGCCGCGGGGACATCCGGTTCTTCGGCAACGTGGAGTACGGCCGGGACATCACCCTGGGCGAGTTCCTCACCCACTACGACGCCGTCATCTTCGCCACCGGTGCCGTCAACGACGCCCCGCTGGACATTCCCGGCGCGGACCTGGACGGCTCCTACGGCGCGGCCCGCTTCGTGGCCTGGTACGACGGCCACCCGGACTACCCGCGCACGTGGCCGCTGGAGGCCAAGGAGATCGCGGTGATCGGCAACGGCAACGTGGCGCTGGACGTGGCGCGGGTGCTCTCCAAGCACGCGGACGACATGCTGGTCACGGAGATCCCGGGCAACGTGTACCAGGGGCTGAAGCAGTCCCCGGTCACGGACGTGCACATCTTCGGCCGCCGCGGCCCCGCCCAGATCAAGTTCACCCCGCTGGAGCTGCGTGAGCTGGCTAAGTCCCGGGACGTGGACATCGTGGTCTACGACGAGGACTTCCAGTTCGACGAGGCCTCCGAGAAGGCCATGACCGAGAACAACCAGACCAAGGTCATGATGAAGACGCTGCAGAAGTGGCGCGAGGACGAGACCCCCAAGACCGCGTCCCGCCGGCTGCACCTGCACTTCCTGCAGACCCCGGACGAGATCCTCGGGGACGAGGACGGCAAGGTCCGCGCCATCCGCATGGAGCGCACGCGCCTCAACGGGGACGCCTCCGTGACCGGCACGGGCGAGTACACCGAGTACCCCGTGCAGGCCGTCTACCACGCGATCGGCTACCTGGGCTCGCCCCTGCCCGAGCTGCCCTTCGACCCCGAGCGCGGGGTCATCCTCAACGAGGAGGGCCGCGTGGTGGAGGCGGACGGCACCCCGGTGCCCGGCGTGTACGCCACCGGCTGGATCAAGCGCGGACCCGTGGGGCTGATCGGCGCCACCAAGTCCGACGCCCTGGAGACCGTGAACCACCTCGTGGCGGACCGTGCCTCCCTGGCCGATCCGGACAACCCGGACCCCCAGGCCGTGGTGGAGCTGCTCGAGTCCAAGGACGTGCAGTACACCACGTGGGACGGCTGGCTCGCCCTGGACGAGTACGAGCAGAGCCTCGGCCAGTCCTCGCACGACGCCGAGGGCAACCCCCGCGAGCGCGTCAAGGTGGTGGAGCGGGACGAGATGATCTCCGTCTCCCGCAACGGCTCGGGCCAGTAGGTCCGCCCCTCACACATCGTCCACGGGGCGGGGCGGGAAGCACCGGGTGCGCCCGGGCTGCCCGCCCCGCCCCGCGGCGTCGGGGGCGCGCTGGTGCTGCTGGGGGAACGACGCCGCCCGCACCGTCCCCGGGGTGCGGCGGCCTTCCGGCCCCGGCCGGGGGCCGTGCGTGTGCCCCCGGTCCGCGCCCGCGGCGTCGACCGTGCGGATCAGACGCCGAGGAGCCTGTGCGTGTGCTCGTTGAGCAGCAGGCCGTGGGGGTCCAGCTCCGCCCGCAGCGCCAGGAACTCCTCCCAGCGCGGGTAGAGCGGTGCGAGGTCCGCGGCGGTGCGCGTGTGCAGCGTGCCCCAGTGGGGGCGGCCGCCGTGGTCCACCAGGATCCGCTCCGCGGCGGTGAGGAAGGACTGGCTGGGGCGCCTGCCGTACTGGCGCAGGTTGATCCACCCCGTGTAGCGGCCCGCCGCGGGGGAGAGGAATCCCGGGTCCGGCGGGGCGCACCGCACGGTCAGGGGGAACGAGAGGTCGTACACGTGGGCGTCCGCGAGGACCTTCAGCTCCCGCACCGCGGAGGCCGTGGCCTCCAGCGGCAGCGCGTACTCGGCGGCCACGTAGCGCACCGGGCGGGCCACCGTGAACACGCGGTAGGACACGTCCGTGTAGCGCCGGGAGCTCTCCGCGAGGGACTCTATGCGGTTGAGCCCGTTCACGGCGCGCGGGATCAGGTTCCCCACGCGGCCCAGCCCGGCGGTCAGGGAGGTGCGCAGAACGGCGTCGTCCGCGCGGCGCAGTGCCCGGGAAATCGGTGAGGCGGGGCGCGTGTAGGTGTCCGGGAGACGGTGCAACCGGCTGAGGATGCGGGTGTGGGCCGTGGTGGTGCCCGGCATCCAGGAGAACTCGAAGTGGTCCGCGGCGGACATGCGCTCCTGCAGGGTGTCCAGCAGCGCACCGATCGGCTCGCGGAACTCGGCGCAGTGCAGCCGGAACGCGCTGACGCACTGGAAGGTCACGGAGACCACCACGCCCAGCACGCCCAGGTGCACCCGGGCGGCGTCGAACAGGTCCGGGCGGTGGGTCTCCGAGCAGGAGATCAGCTCACCGGTGGGGGTGGCCAGGCTCAGCCCGATCACCTGACCACCCAGGGACGGCTGGCCCAGGCCCGTGCCGTGGGTGCCCGTGGCCAGCGCCCCGCCCACGCTCATGTGCGAGGAGTCCGGGAGGTTGGCCAGGGCCAGCCCGTGCTGCTCCAGGATCAGGTTCAGCTCCTGCAGCGTGGTGCCGGCGAACACGGTGACCCGCTGGTGGTCCTCGTCCACGGAGACCAGGCACTTGAGGGCGGAGGTGTCCAGCAGGACGCCCTCCGTGGGGACCAGGGGCGCGCAGCTGTGGCCGGAGCCCCCCGGACGCGCGCACAGTCCCTGCTCGTGCGCCTCGCTCAGCACGCGCAGCACCTCGTCCGAGGAGGTGGGACGGACCCGCACCGTGGGATCCGCGGTGAGGTTGCCTCCCCAGGACCGCCACGTGCCGTTCTTCACCCGGGCCGTCATGCCCGGTGCTCCGCCTGTGCTCACGGCTCGTCTCCGTTCCGGGGGCGTTCAGCCCCCTCGATCCTCATCCGTGCGGACACGGCACGCGCCCTCGCCCGCGCACTGCCCGCGCCCTGCTGGCGGCGTGCGTCGCAGCTGTCACGGGCGCCCGGAACCGCGGGGGTCGGCCGTGTCGCGCGGCCGGGACCGCTCGGTGCGGGCCTGACGTGCGCCGCGGCGTCGTCGCAGCGATCCGGGCGTCCCCATCATCTCACCGCAGCCCCGCCGCCGGTGACCGGGTGGCTAGGCTGGGAGCAGGAATCAGCGGTCGGGGAGGGATCAGCAGTGAGCGCACCAGACGCCGAGATCATCGTGGGAGTGGACGGCTCCGAGCAGAGCCTGGGCGCCCTGCACTGGGCCGCACGGGAGGCACGGCGCCGCAGCGCGCCGCTGCACGTGGTCACCGCCTACACGGTGCCCATGATCGGGGGGTCCACGTTCGACGTGGGCTACGCCGCGTTCGACGACGCCGCCATGAGCCGCGCCGTGGAGGAGCTCGTGGCGGACGCCCGACGCCGCGTGGCCGAGCTGGACGTGGAGGTCCGCTCCACCGTCCAGGCCGGGGACCCCTCCGGTGTGCTCGTGGACCTCAGCAGGGACGCGCAGCTGCTGGTCCTGGGGTCCCGGGGCCACGGGGGTTTCCTGGGCCGGCTGCTGGGCTCGGTGTCCACGGCGGTGCCCGCCCACGCGCACTGCCCCGTGGGGATCATCCCCCTGCAGTGGGGCACCGACTACCGGGTCAGCGAGAACGTGAGCCGCCGCCCGGCGTTCGTGGACGGCGTGACGGTCGGCTCGGACGGCTCTCCGCACGCGAGCGCCGCCATGCTGTGGGCCGCGGACGAGGCGGAGCAGCTGGGGGTGCCGCTCACGGTGCTGTGCGCCGCGCCCTCGGATGCCGGGTCCTACGCCTGGCTGCCCTCTCCCGTGGACTTCGACGACCTGCGCGGTGAGGTGCGGGCCGCTCTGGACGTGTGCGTCCAGTGGCTGCGCGGCCACTTCCCGGGGCTCGAGATCACCGGGGAGCTCGCGGACGGATCGCCCATCGACGCCCTCGTGGAGCGCTCAGCCCGGAACCAGCTGGTGGTCACGGGCACGCGCGGCCGCGGCGGGTTCGCAGGCATGCTCCTGGGGTCCACCTCCCAGGGCGTGCTGCACAACTGCACCGGCCCGGCCATGATCGTCCCCCGGTTCGAAGACCCGCGGCTGGCGGACCGTCCCGACGTGGCGATCTGAGGAACCCTCCTCGGAGCCGGTCCGCGAGGAGATCCCCCGCGGCTCGCGCTGCTGGCACCGCCATGTCGCCCCCGGGGTGGACCGCCCGCCCCAGTCCGGTCACCGCGGATCCGCATCGGTCTGGCACGGTGACCGGGGGCGGGGATCGTGCGCTCCGGGCGCACGCTGGACCGGCGCCTCGGATCGGCGGGTCCCGCCCCGCCACGGTTGTTTGTGCAACGGGTGGTTTCCCTCTAAGCTACTGAGGGTCCATCGTCCCATGGTGCCCTGAGTGCTGTCGGACGGAGTTCGGGCCCCCATCGTCTAGCGGCCTAGGACACCGCCCTTTCACGGCGGCGGCACGGGTTCGAATCCCGTTGGGGGTACGGTTTCCACACGGAGCACCGCCGGAACGCGATTTGCACAGTGTGCCGCTCGTCCTGGTAGGATATCCACTCGTTGGAAACAACCAAGGCCCTGTAGCGCAGTTGGTTAGCGCGCCGCCCTGTCACGGCGGAGGTCGCGGGTTCAAGTCCCGTCAGGGTCGCTCAGGCGGCGATGAAAAGGCAACTTTTCGCGCCGTCGCGGCATATCACCGAGAGGTTTCCTCCCGGTGCGTGCCTGGCTCTGTAGCTCAGTTGGTAGAGCGTACGACTGAAAATCGTAAGGTCACCGGATCGACGCCGGTCGGAGCCACTGAACCCTCGCGTGGCTTCTACACGCGGGGGTTCTTTGCTGTCCGGGGTGGGTGCGCCACTCTTCTCCGGGACGAACGGGGCACCGGGCCCCCATCCCCGCGTGGCGGGAACGACGACGCCCGCCTCTTCTCCCGCCCCGCGCGCCGTGCGTGCGCGCACCTGACCCCCAGCCCACACCGAGGTTGCGGGCCTACCGTGGACATCGATGGACGGGGCCCAGGGCAGTGGGCTCCGAGCGGAAGAGGGAGCCGGCCATGCAACAGCGGATGCGCGTGCTGTGTGCCACCACGGTGCTGGCGGTGCTCTCCGCCGCTCTGACCGGGTGCAGCGCCTCGCAGGCCCCCTCCGGCGCAGCACCTGAGACCGCTCCTGCGGTTCCCGGTCCCACCGCCACGGGCGCGCGGCCCACGGCCTCCCGGGCGGCGACCCCAGCGAAAACCCAGGAGTGCTTCGACGTGGCGGAGGCCGTGAGCGGCGTCGAGCTGCTGCCCCTGAGCCACGACAGCGAGCACGAGAGCCAGGACGCCGGGACACTGGACCAGGCCCGCGCCTCTGCCCACAAGATGTTCGCCCAGCTGCCCTCCGCCGTGCAGCCGGCTTTCGACCAGGTGGAACGGATCCTCGACGGCGCCGGTGAGGCCCTGGAGCCCTCCGAGGCCGCCAAGATCCAGCAGGCCCTCGCCCCCGCCGACGCCTGGTTGCAGTCCCACTTCTCGGCGAGCCCGGGCTCCACCGCATCCGGATCGGCAGC
>NZ_JASDCY010000040.1:0-25382 GCF_030407675.1 Kocuria sp. APC 4018
CCACCCCACCGGGGCCCGTCGCTTCCCGCCCTGGACGCCGTGTACGTCACGCGACAGGAGCTCGAACGCCATCCGGGGATCGCCGCGGACCTCGAAGCGCTCGGGTCCCGGCGGGACGTGTTCCTCCGCATGGTCACCCCCGAGGTGCTCGGGGCCATGACCGACGCCGTGACCCCCCAGGGGATGCTCGCGGTGTGCCGCCTTCCCGAGGTCTCGGTGCTGGACGCGCTCGCGGACGCCCGGCTGGTGTGCGCGCTGGCCCGGGTGCAGGATCCCGGCAACGCCGGAACCGTGGTGCGCGCCGCCGATGCGGCCGGTGCCGGTGCCGTGGTGTTCTCCGAGGGCAGCGTGGACCCGTTCAACCCCAAGGCCGTGCGCTCCACGGCGGGTTCCCTCTTCCACCTCCCCGTGCTCACGGGGGTGGAGCTCTCATCCTTCGTGGCCTCGGCCCGGGGCCGTTCCCTGCGAGTCCTTGCGGCGGACGGCTACGCGCAGGCCACCGTGGACGAGCTCGCCGACGCCGCCCTGCTGCGTTCTGCGGGCGTCGCACCGGTGGTGGAGCACGACGTGCGGCTGGAGGATCCCACGGTCTGGCTGTTCGGCAACGAGGCGCAGGGGCTCTCGGATGACGAACGGGACCTCGCGGACCTGGCGGTGGCCGTGCCCCTGTACGGGCGGGCGGAGTCCCTCAACGTGGGCACCGCCGCGACCGTGTGCCTCTACGCCTCGGCGAGGGCGCAGCGACGGGCGGACAGCGGCGTCGTCACCGTGCGGCGCGGAACCCCGTGACCGGCGGGACCCCCCGGACGCGCGTGGTCGGGGCCGCGATCCTTGACGACGCGGCGTCGCCCACCCGCGTGCTCGCGGCCCAGCGAGCGTACCCCGAGTCCCTGCGCGGGCTGTGGGAGTTCCCCGGCGGCAAGCAGGAACCGGGGGAGGGCGCTCGCGACGCCCTGCTGCGGGAGTGCCGCGAGGAGCTCGGGGTGCACCTGGACCTGCTGTCCGAGGTGGGACCACCGGAACCCCACGGCTGGCCGCTCACCGGCTCCGCCGTGATGCGGGTGTTCACCGCCGTGCTGCGCGGTCCGAGGGACCTGCGGTCCGCGGATGCCCCTGAACCTCGGCACCCCGTGTCGCCCGAACGGGTGCTCGAGGAGCGGGTCCGCACCGGTGAGGACCACCTGGACGTCCGGTGGCTGCCACTGGACGATCCCGCCACCGTTCTGGCGCTGCCGTGGATCCCAGCGGACCTGCCGATCGTGGCCGCACTGCTGGAAACACTGCGAACGGAGCACGCGTGAACCACACGACCGCCGAGAGCCGGGACGGCACCGATCCGCGGGCGTGGCACGCGCTGTGGGCCATGGTGCTCGGCTTCTTCATGATCCTGGTGGACGCCACGATCGTGTCCACCGCGATCCCCGCCATCACCGCGGGACTGCACACCGACATCTCCGGGGTGCTGTGGGTCACGAGCGGCTACCTGCTGGCCTACGCCGTGCCGCTGCTGGTCACGGGGCGGCTCGGGGACCGGCTGGGGCCGCGGACGGTGTACCTGTGGGGGCTCGCGATCTTCACGGGGGCGTCCCTGTGGTGCGGCTTCGCGCAGGACGTCACCGCGCTGGTGGTCGCACGCGTGGTCCAGGGTCTCGGGGCGGCCCTGATGTCCCCGCAGACCATGACCGTGATCACCCGGATGTTCCCGGTGGCCACCCGCGGCACGGCCCTGGGCATCTGGGGTGCCACCGCGGGGATCGCGACCCTCGTGGGGCCGCTGCTCGGCGGGATCCTCGTGGACCTCGCGGGGTGGCGATGGATCTTCTGGGTCAACGTGCCCGTGGGGATCTTCGCCCTGTGGCGCGCCGCGGTGCACCTGCCCCGGCTGCCGGTGCGCAGCCACTCCCTGGACCTCGTGGGCGTGGTGCTCTCCGGGCTCGGGCTGTTCCTCGTGGTGTTCGGCATCCAGGAGGGGCAGAGCCACGACTGGTCCACCGTGGTGGGTCCCGTCACGATTCCCATGGTCATCGGGGCCGGAGTGCTGATCCTCGTGGCGTTCCTCGCGTGGCAGGCCGTCACCCCCGCCGAACCGCTCGTGCCCCTGCCCCTGCTCCGGCAGCGCAACTTCACCCTGGCCAACGCCGCGATGGCCGCCGTGAGCCTCACCGTGAACTCCATGATCATCCCCGCGATGCTCTACCTGCAGGTCGTGCGCGGACTGGACCCCACAGTGGCCGCACTGAGCTACGCGCCCATGTCCCTGCTCTCCGCGGTCCTCGCCCCTTTCGTGGGCCGGGCGCTGGGCCGGGTGGCACCGCGGAGCATCGCGCTGCCCGGGATGCTCATCATGGCCGCCGGGCTCGCCGCGTACGCCCTGAGCCTGCGCCCCGGGACCTCCGTGTGGCTGCTGGCCGCGCTGACGCTCGTGATCGGGCTGGGCAGCGCCATGATCTGGTCCCCGGTCTCGCTCACCGCCACCTCGGACCTCGCCCCGGACGTCGTGGGCGCGGGCTCGGGGGTGTTCAACGCCACCCGGCAGGTCTCGGCCGCCGTGGGCAGCGCCATGATGGCCGTGCTCATGCAGGCCCAGCTGGCCGCGAACCTGCCGGCCGGGGCGGCAAGCGGCGACCTCGCCACGGGAGGGTCGGGGCAGGCCCTGCCGGAGCAGCTGCAGCCGGGATTCGCCCTCGCGATGTCCCACTCGCTGCTGCTGCCGGTGGCGGTGCTCGTCCTCGGTGCCGTGGCCACCGCGTTCTTCCGCGCTCCCGGTCGCACGCACCCTGACCGAAGTGCTGACTGAACCACTGGCCCAAGCACTGCCCGAACCACTCCCGACCGGACCGGGCCTGGCCGCACGTGCTCAGACCGGCCCCGCCCGCACCCGCGGCGGTGCGCGTGGCCCCGGCGGGTCCGCGAGCGGCGTCGCCGGCTCCTGACGGGCGGACGGCGCGGGCGCATCCACTAGACTGACCGTGCCCGTTCGCCCCGGCGGCGGGCACCGCCGTGTCCCGCGGCGAGCGCGCCCCAGGGACACGGAGCACCCCGTCCGCGAGCGCAGGAACGCGAGAAACCATGTCCGAGACCACACCGTCCGCCGCGGTGGACCCCACCGACGAGGCGGCCGTCACCGCCGCCGTCGAGGACGCGCTGAGCGCGATCCGGGCCGCCGCGGATCTGCCCGAACTCAAGACCGTCCGGCTCGCCCACGCGGGCGAGAAGTCCCCCCTGGCGCTCGCCAACCGGGCCATCGGCGGACTGGACAAGGCCGCGAAGGCCACCGCCGGCAAGCTCGTGGGGCAGGCGCGCGGACGCGTGAACAAGGCGATCGCCACGCGCACCGCCGAGCTCGAGGAGGAGCGGGACGCCCGGATCCTGGTGGAGGAGGCCGTGGACGTCACAGCGGCCACGCGGCGTCGTCGGATGGGCGGGCGCCACCCGCTGAACACCCTGATGGAGCAGATCGGGGACATCTTCGTGGGCATGGGCTGGGAGGTCGCGGAGGGCCCCGAGCTCGAGCACGAGTGGTTCAACTTCGACTCCCTCAACTTCCAGCCGGACCACCCGGCACGTCAGCTGCAGGACACGTTCTTCGTGGACCCGCCGTCCTCGCACCTGGTGCTGCGCACCCACACCTCGCCCGTGCAGATGCGCTCGCTGCTGGAGCGCGAGCTGCCCGTGTACGTGGTGTGCCCCGGCAAGACGTACCGCACGGACGAGCTGGACGCCACGCACACCCCCGTGTTCCACCAGGTGGAGGGCATTGCGGTGGACGAGGGGCTGTCCATGGCGGACCTCAAGGGCACGCTCACGCACTTCGCGCGCACCATGTTCGGGCCGGAGGCCGCCATCCGGCTGCGCCCCAACTACTTCCCGTTCACCGAACCCTCTGCCGAACTGGACGTGTGGCATCCCACGGCCAAGGGCGGGCCGCGGTGGATCGAGTGGGGCGGCTGCGGCATGATGCACCCCAACGTCCTGCGGGCCGCGGGCATCGACCCCGAGCGCTACTCAGGCTTCGCGTTCGGCATGGGCATCGAGCGGACCCTGATGTTCCGCAACAACGTCCCGGACATGCACGACATGGTCGAGGGCGACGTCCGTTTCAGCGAGCACTTCGGGATGGAGATCTAGAGCATGCGTATTCCCCTGTCATGGCTGCGCGAGTACGCGCCCGTCCCCGAGGACGCCACCGCCGAGGACGTCCTGGCCACCCTGGTGAAGGTCGGCCTGGAGGAGGAGGACGTCCACCGCCCCACGGACTCGCTGTCCGGGCCGATCGTGGTGGGCCAGGTGCTCACCATGGAGCCGGAGACCCACTCCAACGGCAAGACCGTGAACTGGTGCACCGTGCGCGTGGTCCCCGAGGGCCAGGAGCAGACGCTCACCGGAAAGGGCATCGAGGCCTCCGGGGTGCAGGGCATCATCTGCGGGGCCCACAACTTCTCGGTCGGGGACAAGGTGGTCGTCACCCTGCCCGGTGCCGTGCTGCCCGGTGACTTCCGGATCTCCGCGCGCAAGACCTACGGCCACACCTCCGCGGGCATGATCGCCTCCGTGCGCGAGCTCGGCATCGGGGAGGACCACGACGGCATCCTGGTGCTGTCCCGGCTCGGGCTGGACCCCGAGATCGGCTCCGACGCCATGGAGCTGCTGGGCCTCTACGACTCCGCCGCCGAGGTCAACGTGACCCCGGACCGGGGCTATGCCTTCTCCCTGCGCGGTATCGCCCGCGAGTACTGCAACGCCGTGCGCGCACCGTTCACGGATCCCGTGGCCCAGCTGGCACCGTCCGTGCCCGCCCCCACGCAGGACGGCTTCCCGGTCACGATCGACGACGCCGCCCCCATCCACGGCCGCGCCGGTTCCAACCGCTTCGCGGTGCGCGTGGTGGAGGACGTGGACGCCTCCCGGCCCACCCCGCCGTGGCTGGCATCCCGGCTGCGCCTGGCGGGCATCCGCTCGGTGAGCCTGCCCGTGGACATCTCCAACTACGTGATGCTCGAGTACGGCCAGCCCATCCACACCTACGATGCGGACACCCTGCAGGGCGGAATCACCGTGCGACGGGCCGCCGCGGGGGAGACGCTGACCACGCTGGACGGCAAGGACCGCACGCTGGACACCGAGGACCTCGTGATCGCGGACGAGTCCGGTGCCATCGGCCTCGCGGGCGTGATGGGCGGAGCCGCCACGGAGGTGAGCGGGTCCACCACCCGGATCCTCGTGGAGGCCGCCCGCTTCGACGAGGCCTCGATCGCCCGCACCGCTCGCCGGCACAAGCTGCCCTCGGAGGCGTCCAAGCGCTACGAGCGCGGCGTGGACCCCGAGCTCGCACCGGTCGCCGCGCAGCGCGTGGTGGACCTGCTGGTCGAGCTGGCCGGCGGGGCGGACACCGGTCGCGTCACGGACGTGGACCACACGCAGGCACCCACCCCGATCGACCTGGCGGCCGGCTACCCCACGGCGCGCGTGGGTGTGGACTACTCCCCGGAGGTCGTGGAGCGCACGCTTACGGCGATCGGCGCGGACGTCACCGAGACGGGCGACGGCTGGATCGTGACCCCGCCGTCCTGGCGCCCCGACCTCACGGGCGAGGACGACCTCGTCGAGGAGATCGCCCGACTGGACGGCTACGACAAGATCCCGAACCGGCTCCCCGTGGCCCCTCCCGGCCGCGGATTCACGCGCTCGCAGGCCGCACGACGCCGCGTGGCCACCACCCTTGCGGCAGCGGGCCTCACCGAGGTGCTCAGCTACCCGTTCGTGGCGCAGGCGGACAACGACCGCTGGGGCAGCCCCGAGGGCGCGCGTGTGCCCTCGATCAGGTTGGCGAACCCCATCAGCGAGGCGCAGCCCCTGCTGCGGGTCAGCATCCTGCCCGGTCTGCTGGAGGTGCTCAAGCGCAACCACTCCCGCGGGTTCCGTGACCTCGCGCTGTACGAGATCGGCCACGTCTTTCTCGCCGAGGGGTACACCCCGGACACGCAGCCGGTGCCGCCCCTGGGCGTGCGCCCCATGGACCCGGATCTGGACCGCCTCCACGCCGCCGTGCCGGACCAGCCGCGCAAGCTCGCCGCGGTGCTGGCGGGTCACGACGCCGCCGCGGGCCCGTGGGTCACGCCGCGCGCCTACGACTGGCAGGACGCACTCGACGTCGCCGAGCTCGCCGCGCGCAGCGCCGGTGTCGAGCTGGAGGTGGCCCAGGGCCGTCACGCCGCGTTCCACCCCGGCCGCACGGCCGAGCTGCGCACACCGGACGGCGCCGTGATCGGCGTGGCCGGCGAGCTGCACCCCAAGCTCGTGGCGGCCGAGGGCCTGCCGGAGCGCACGTGCGCCATGGAGCTGGACCTCTCCGCCCTGCTCGAGCGGGAAGCACCCGCCGTGGTGGCGCAGCCGATCTCGGGCTACCCCGCCGCCACGCAGGACGTCGCCCTCGTGGTGGACGGCTCCGTGACGGCCGCGCAGTTGCTGGAGACGGTGCGCCGTGGTGCCGGTGAGCTGCTGGAGTCCGCGGACGTCTTCGACGTGTACGCGGGCACGGGCATTCCGGAGGGGAAGAAGTCCGTGGCCATCGCGCTGAGGTTCCGGGCCCCGGACCGGACCCTCACCGCGGACGAGGCCTCGCAGGCTCGCGAGGCCGCCGTCACGGCCGCCCGTGACGCCCACGGCGCCGAGATCCGCAGCTAGCACACCCACCCCCAGCACAAGGAGCGTCGTGTCCCCCGATTCACGCGAACTCATCGACTTCCACGAGCAGCAGGATGACCACGCCCCGAGGTCCCGGGGCTGGCTCGTCGTGAGCATGGCGCTCGTGGGTGCGGTGCTCACGGTGGTGCTGGGGGTGCTGTGCGCACTGTCCTTCGAGAAGGCCTCGCGCCTGGAGGACGTGGCGGGGGAGACCATGGTGGTGTCCGGGACGTACCAGACCCTCACCAAGGACCTGGACACGCAGGACTACAACGGGATCTACTCGGGCACCATGCCCGCGAACGACCTCGTGGTGCAGCACCCGTTCGACAACCGGCTCAACGATCCGCAGCAGAAGGCGGAGGGGGACCAGATCACATTCCGGGGCACCCAGACCGGGGTTCAGGACGCGGACTTCCCCCGGGACGTCGACGCCCTGCTCGCCGTGCGCGACGGCAACCTTACTGTCGTGGAGACGGACGTCCCCGGAACCTACGGCACGGAGGGGGTGACCGAGTCCACTGTCACCACTCAGCGGGTCAAGGCCACCGCGTGGGGTGCGAGCGCTCTGCTGTGCGCCCTGCTGACCGTGTGGGGCGTGCGTCGCACCCACCGCGGGGTGCGTGTGGGCGTGTGAGTCGCGGTTCTGCGGACCGCGCTCAGGGCACGAGCAGCAGCTTGCCCTGCGTGGTGCGGGACTCGAGATCCCGGTGCGCCGCGGCGGCGTCGGCCAACGGGTGGGTCCCGCCCACCCGCACGGTGAGGTCGCCGCTGCCCACCGCGTCGGTGAGCTCGGACCACCGCCAGGCGCGCTCCTGCGCGTCCCGAAGGTAGTGGGCAAGCGACGGCCTCGTCACGTAGAGACCTCCCGCGCCGTTGAGCCGCTGCAGGTCGAACGGGGGCACCTGGCCCGAGGCTCCGCCGAAGAGCACCACGGTGCCGCGCACGCGGGTGGCGCGCAGGGACTCGTCAAAGGTGCTGCGCCCCACGGAGTCGTAGACCACGTCCGCGCCTGCTCCGTCGGTGAGCTCCCGGACCCGCTCCGCGAATCCCTCGTAGCCGAGCACGTGATCCGCGCCCAGCCCACGCGCCGTCTCCTCCTTCTCCGGCGTGGAGGTCAGGGCGATCACGGTGGCCCCCACGCGCTTCATGAGCTGGATCGCCAGCCCGCCCACGCCGCCGGAGGCCGCCGTGAGCACGGCGGTGTCCCCGCGGCCCAGCCGGACCGTGGAACGCACCAGGTAGTGGGCGGTGAGGCCCTGCAGGGGGAGGGCCGCGGCGGTCTCTGAACCCATGTCCTCGGGGACGGGGAGGACCGTGTCCGCGGAGACCACGAAGTGCTCTGCGTACGTGGCGCGGGCCTCGGCGGTGGCGATCCGCTGCCCCACGGAGACCTCCGACACCTCCGTTCCCACGGCCGTGACCACACCGCACCCCTCGGCCCCGGGCGTGAACGGAAAGGACACGGGGTAGACCCCGCAGCGCTGGTAGGTCTCGATGAAGTTCACCCCTGCGGCCTCGGTGCGCACGAGCACCTCGCGTGGGCCCGGAGTGGGCACGGGCAGCTCGTCGAGCCGGAGGACCTCGGGGTCCCCGGCCTGTCGGGCAACGATGGCCTGCATGGTGGTGGTCATGGTGCGGTCTCCTTCGTGGGGCACGTCAGACGGTGCACGGCAGCTCGCTGCTGGGCGACGGCGTGCGGGCGGGGCGGGGGCGGCCCCGACCGGGCGGTGTCTCTCCGGCCAGTCTCACCCGCCCCCGTGCACGGGGCAACCCCGGCGGAGCGGCGGGTGGTCGGACAGGCCCTGGTGAATAAGTATTGAATAGAGTGCATAGAAATACGCTATGCTGACTGCATGACCTACACCGCAGCAGTTTCGGGCGCCACCGGCTACGCGGGCGGAGAGGTGCTCCGTCTGCTGTGCGGGCACCCGGAGATCGAGATCACCACCGTCACCGCCCACTCCTCGGCCGGACGCCGCCTGGGGGAGCTGCAGCCGCACCTGCACGAGCTCGCGGACCGGGAGGTCCTGGAGACCACCGCGGAGAACCTCGCGGGGCACGACGTCGTGTTCCTGGCCCTGCCGCACGGCCAGTCCGCCGCGTTGGCCGCGCAGCTGCCCCCGGAGACCGTGGTGGTGGACGCCGGCGCGGACCACCGGCTCGCGTCCGCCGAGGCGTGGCAGCAGTTCTACGGCACGGAGCACGCGGGCACGTGGCCGTACGGTCTGCCCGAGCTGATCGTGGATCCGAGCGGACGCACGCAGCGGGACCGTCTGCACGGGGCGGCACGCATCGCCGTGCCGGGGTGCTACCCCACAGGTTCGCTGCTCGCGCTGGCACCGGCGCTCGCGGTCGGCGTCGTGGAACCCGCGGACCTCGTGGTCGTCGCCGCGTCGGGCACCTCGGGGGCGGGCAAGTCCGTGAAGCCTCACCTGCTGGGCGCGGAGACCATGGGGTCCATGTCCCCCTACGGTGTGGGCGGAGGGCACCGGCACACGCCCGAGATCGAGCAGGGCCTGGGGTGGGCCGGGGGCACGGAGGTCTCCCTGTCCTTCACCCCCACCCTGGCTCCCATGCCCCGGGGAATCCTCACCACGGCCACCGCCGTGCTGCGTCCCGGCGTGGACGAGGCCCGGGTGCGGGAGGTCTACCGGGCGGCCTACGCGCACGAGCCGTTCGTCCACCTGCTGCCGGAGGGCCAGTGGCCGACCACCCAGTCCGTGCTGGGGTCCAACCACGCGGCCCTGCAGCTCGCGGTGGATCCGCACGCGGGGCGCCTCGTGGTGACCTCCGTGATCGACAACCTCACCAAGGGCACCGCCGGGGGAGCGGTTCAGTCCGTGAACCTGGCCCTCGGCCTGTCCGAGACCACGGGCCTCACCGCTCAGGGGATGGCCCCGTGACCGGTTCCGCCGCAGCCCATCCCTCCGACCGCACAGGAGCAGAGACACCCATGACGTCCCACGACCCCGTTCCCGAGATCCCCGTGACCACGGAGTCCGGCGTGTGCACCGCCGCGGGCTTCACCGCCTCCGGCGTCGAGGCCGGCTTCAAGGCCTCCGGCGGTCCCGACCTGGCGCTCGTGGTCAACACCGGGCCCGAGTTCGCCGCCGCCGCCCAGTTCACCTCCAACCGCGTGGCCGCGGCCCCCGTGCACTGGTCCCGCGAGGTGGTGCGCGCAGGATCGGTGCGTGCCGTGGTCCTGAACTCCGGCGGCGCGAACGCGTGCACGGGCCCCGAGGGCTTCCAGAACACGCACACTACGGCGGAGCTCGTGGCCGGGGAGCTGGGCATCGGCGCGGGGGACGTGGTGGTGTGCTCCACCGGGCTGATCGGGGAGCAGCTGCCCATGGACGTGGTGCGCCGCGGGGTCCCCGAGGTGGTGCGCGCGCTCGCGGCCGGGCAGGACGCCGGGCGGCGGGCCGCGGAGGCCATCATGACCACGGACTCCGTCCCCAAGCAGGCCAGCGTCTCCGGCCCCGGGTGGACCGTGGGCGGCATGGCCAAGGGCGCGGGAATGCTCGCCCCGGGACTTGCCACCATGCTCGTGGTGCTCACCACGGACGCCGTCATGGCCGCGGACGCGCTGGACGCCGCCCTGCGGGAGGCCTGCCGCGTGACGTTCAACCGCACGGACTCGGACGGCTGCATGTCCACCAACGACACCGTGGTGCTGATGTCCTCCGGGGCGTCGGGCACGGCCGCGGAGCAGGGGGAGTTCACCCGGGCCCTGACCGCGGTGTGCCACAGCCTCGCGCAGCAGCTCATCACGGACGCGGAGGGCGCGTCCCACGACATCGCGATCACCACGGTGGGCGCGGCCACCGAGACGGAGGCCGAGGACGTCTCCCGCACGGTGGCGCGCTCCAACCTGCTCAAGACCGCGGTGTTCGGCAACGACCCCAACTGGGGTCGGGTGCTCTCCGCGGTGGGCACCACGCAGGCACAGTTCGACCCCGACCGGATCGACGTCACCATCAACGGTGTCACCGTCTGCCGCAACGGCGGCATCGGCGATCCCCGCGAGGGTGTGGACCTCGCGGCGTCGCGCGCGGTGGACATCGAGATCGACCTGAAGACCGGGGACGCCCGAGCCACCGTGTGGACCAACGACCTCACCCACGACTACGTCGAGGAGAACAGCGCCTACTCCAGCTAGGCCGACCACCATGTCACGACTCAGCGACAGCACCCGGTACGACACCGCCCGCTCCAAGGCGGAGACCCTCATGGAGGCCCTGCCCTGGATCCAGCGCTACGCGGGATCCACCATGGTCTTCAAGTACGGCGGCAACGCCATGGTCGACGACCAGCTGCGCCGCGCGTTCGCGGAGGACATCGTCTTCCTGCGCCACGTGGGCATCCGCCCCGTGGTGGTCCACGGCGGCGGCCCGCAGATCAGCACCATGCTGGAGTCCCTGAACATCCACTCGGAGTTCAAGGACGGGCTGCGGGTCACCACGGAGGAGGCCGTCAACGTGATCCGCATGGTCCTCACGGGCCAGGTGGGCCGCGAGCTCGTGGGCCTGATCAACGCCCACGGCCCGTACGCGGTGGGCATGTCCGGGGAGGACGCCGGGCTGCTGCAGGCCCGCCGCGTCCGCACCGGTTCCGACGGCGCCCCGGTGGACCTCGGTCTCGTGGGCACCGTCACGCGGGTCAACACCGTGGCGGTCGAGCAGCTGCTGGACATCGGCAAGATCCCGGTGATCGCCTCGATCGCCCCCGAGCTCGCGGAGCCGGAGGATGACGCCGCCGGGCTCGGTGCGCTCACCGGCCAGGTTCTCAACGTCAACGCCGACACCGCCGCGGCGGAGGTTGCCGTGGCCCTGGGTGCGGAGAAGTTCGTGGCGCTCACGGACGTCGAGGGGCTCTACGCGGACTGGCCGGACCGCTCGTCGCTGATCTCCTCGCTCACGGCCCCCGAGCTGCGGGAGATGCTGCCCTCCCTGGAGTCCGGGATGATCCCCAAGATGCGTGCGGCCCTGCGCGCGGTGGACGGCGGGGTACCACGGGCGAGCATCGTGGACGGGCGCTCCGAGCACTCCTCGCTGCTGGAGATCTTCACGGACACGGGCATCGGCACCGAGGTCACACCGGACGAGGAGGGCATCGCATGAGTCGGACCACGGAACTGCTGGACGGGTACCGGGACAACCTGCTGGGGGTGTTCGGGGATCCAGCGCTCGTGCTCGTGGAGGGGCAGGGGTGCCGCGTCACGGACGCCGACGGCCGCCGCTACCTGGACCTGCTCGCGGGCATCGCCGTCAACTCCCTGGGCCACGCGCATCCGGCGTGGGTGCGGGCCGTCGCGGAGCAGGCGGGTCGGCTGGCGCATGTGTCCAACCTGTTCACGACCCCGGAGGTCGTCGAGCTGGCCCGGGAGCTCCTGGAGGTCACCGACGCCCCGTCGGGATCCCACGTGTTCTTCGCGAACTCCGGCTCCGAGGCGAACGAGGCCGCGTTCAAGCTCGCGCGCCGGCACGGCCGGGAGCACCCGGATGCCCAGGGGCGCCCGCGGACGCGCGTGCTCGCGCTTGAGCACGCGTTCCACGGGCGGACCATGGGATCGCTCGCGCTCACGGCCAAGGAGGCCTACCGCGCACCCTTCGAGCCGCTGCCCGGCGGGGTGAGCCATGTCCCGGCCACGGTCGAGGCACTCGCGGCCGAGCTGGACGACACGGTGGCCGCGCTGATCGTGGAGCCGGTGCAGGGCGAGGCCGGCGTCCGGGGTCTCCCGGAGGGCTACCTGGCGCGGGCGCGGGAACTCACCCGGGAGCACGGCGCACTGCTGATCGTGGACGAGGTGCAGTCCGGGATCGGACGCACCGGCGACTGGCTCGCGAGCACGGCCCAGCTGCCCGGGGGCGAGTTCCCGGACGCCGTGACGCTCGCCAAGGGACTGGGTGGAGGCTTCCCCATCGGGGCCCTGCTCACGGCGGGCCCCGAGGTGTCCGGGCTGCTCGGTGCCGGCCAGCACGGGACCACGTTCGGCGGCAACCCGTTGGCGGCTGCGGCCGCACTCGCCACTGTCAGGACCATCCGTGACGAGGGCCTGCTCGAGAACGCCCGCGCGGTGGGGGAGCACCTCGCCGCCCGGCTGCGGGACGTCCCCGGCGTGACGGTCGTGCGCGGACACGGGCTGCTCGTGGGATTGGACCTCGTCCAGGGAGCTCCCGACGACGCCGTGGCCCCGCGTCTCGTGGCCGCGGCGCGGGACGCGGGGTTCCTCGTCAACGCGACCGGACCGGCCACGGTGCGCCTGGCGCCGCCGCTGATCGTGACCCGGCAGGAGGTGGACACGTTCGTGTCCGCGCTGCCCGATCTGCTGCGCACCGTCAGCTCCACCTGAGAGCCTGCCCCTGAGAGAAATCCCTGCATCCCCGCGCCCGAGACGGCGCGTCCGAGATCCCGGTCCCGCCGGGCCCCGCGAACCGAAGGAGAACCCCGCGTGCTGCGCCACTTCCTGGTCGACACCGATCTGAGCCCCGAGGAGCAGTCCGAGGTGCTGGACCTCGCCGCCGCCCTCAAGGCGGACCGCTTCTCGCGGCGTCCGCTCGCCGGCCCGCAGACGGTGGGGGTGATCTTCGACAAGACCTCCACGCGCACCCGGGTCTCGTTCGCCGCCGGGGTGAGCGACCTCGGCGGGAACCCCCTCGTCATCAACCCGGGGGAGTCCCAGCTGGGGCACAAGGAGAGCGTGGCGGACAGCGCCCGCGTGCTCTCCCGCATGCTCTCGGCGATCGTGTGGCGCACGTACGCGCAGTCCGGGCTGGAGGAGATGGCCGAGCACAGCAGCGTGCCCGTGGTCAACGCCCTCACGGACGACTACCACCCGTGCCAGATCCTCGCGGACCTGCTCACCCTCCGGGAGCACTTCGGGGACGTGGCCGGGCGCACCCTGGTGTACCTGGGTGACGCCTCGAACAACATGGCCAACTCCTACCTGCTGGGCTGCGCCACCGCCGGAATGCACGTGCGGATCGCGGGCCCGGAGGGGTTCCTGCCGCGGGAGGACGTGGTGGACGCGGCGCGCGAGCGGGCCGCGCAGACGGGCGGATCGGTGCTCGTCACCACCGACGCGGGCGAGGCGCTCGCGGGCGCGGACGCCGTCGTGACCGACACGTGGGTGTCCATGGGGCAGGAGAGCGAGAAGGCCGAGCGCTGCGAGATCTTCCGGCCGTACTCCGTGACCACCGAGGCCATGGCGCTCGCCGCGGAGCACGCGGTGTTCCTGCACTGCCTGCCCGCCTACCGCGGGCTGGAGGTCGCCGCCGAGGTCATCGACGGGTCGGCGTCCCTCGTGTGGGAGGAGGCCGAAAACCGGCTGCACGTCCAGAAAGCGCTGCTGACGTTCCTGCTGGACTCCTCGGGACTGTCCGCGGACCTGCCGGCGGCCCTGCGACGGGAGGAGACGCGATGAGCATCCCCACCACCAAGACCGCCCGGCAGGCCCGGATCCTGGACCTCGTGACGGGCGGGGACGTCCACTCGCAGGCGGAGCTCGCGGAGCTGCTGGCCGCGGACGGCATCCAGGTCACCCAGGCCACCCTGTCGCGGGACCTCGTGGAGCTGGAGGCCGTCCGGGTGCGCTCTCCGCGGGGCGGGATGGTCTACGCGGTGCCCATGGCGGGGGCGGACCGCTCCCCGGCGAGCGGCATCACGCGCGAGAGCACTGAGGCCAAGCTCGGGGCACTGTGCCGCGAGCTGCTGGTCACGGCGGAGGGCAGCGCCAACCTGGTGATCCTGCGCACCCCGCCCGGAGCCGCGCAGTACTTCGCGTCCGCGATCGACCACTCGGTCACCCCCGAGATCCTGGGCACGATCGCCGGGGACGACACCATCATGGTGGTCAGCCGGGACCCGCAGGGCGGCGAGCAGCTCGCGCAGCGGTTCCTGGACCTCGCCCGCTGAGCGCTCCCCCGGCAGGCGCACCGCCGCCGACGCCGCCCGCAGTGCCCACTTCTCGTCTCGCCTCCCGGCGTGGCACCCGTTGCCCCGGGCCCCGTGCCGTCGTTGCGGCGCAGGCCCCGGAGCCGTCGGAGCGGCTCAGGACTCGCGCGTCTCGTAGCTCTCGAGCAGCGGCAGCAGGTGCTCCTGGCCGAAGACCCGTGCGACGTCCTGAGCGTGCTGGTGCCCGGTGGCCTGGCCCGCCCCGGCCTCGAGCAGCGCCCGGGCGATCGGCTCGTTGCCGCGGAACACGGCGCAGACCAGGGCGGTGAAGCCCATGTCGCTCACGCGCTCGGTGTCCGCACCCTTCTCCAGCAGCATCCGCACCGTGTCCTCCCGCTCGAGGTAGGCGGCGAGGTTGAGCAGGGTGTCACCCTTGTCGTTGGTGAGGTTCACCGGAACGCCGGCCTCCACGGCGGTGCGCAGCAGCTGTGTGTCGCCGTTGCGGGCGGCGTCGAACAGGGAGGCCACGTAGGCGAGCTCCTCGTCCGTGAACTGGGGGGTCTGAGCGGCGCTCTGCTGATCGGTCACGGGGCATCCTCCGACACTGAGCGGCCCACTGGCTGGCGGGCCTGGTGCTGATGTTCACTGCTACCGCTCCGTGGCACCCCGGGGGAGGGGTCACGGTGCGGCGCGCTCCAGTCTCCCACGCCCCAGCCGGGGCGGTGACGGTGTTTGACTCAGATACCCGATACGGGCAGTATCACGTGGTAGAACTCACATTCCTACCTGGAGGATCCATGACAAATCTGGCCACCCTGCTCACCACGTCGGCCGAGAAGTACGGCTCGGATCCCGTGATCATCCTGGACGACCTCCACATGAGCTACGACCAGCTCAACGACCTCTCGGCCCGTGGCGCGGCGCTGCTGAAGGCCAACGGGATCCGTCCCGGGGACCGTGTGGCGCTCGTGCTGCCCAACGTGCCGCACATGGCCGTGCTCTACTACGCGATCCTGCGCGCGGGCGGCATCGTGGTGCCCCTCAACCCGCTGCTCACTCCCCGTGAACTGACCTACCACTTCCAGGACGCGGGGGTTTCCTTCGTGCTCGCGTGGGAGGACATGGCCGAGGCCAGCCAGAAGGCGGCCGAGGAGATCGACGGGCTCAACGTGCTGCCCATCAGCGCCCAGGGCACGGTGGGGCGGCTGCAGGCCGTGGATCCCGACCACGAGGTCGTGGAGCGCGCGGACTCGGACACTGCGGTGCTGCTGTACACCTCCGGCACCACGGGCCGGCCCAAGGGTGCGGAGCTGACCCACCACAACCTCCTGTCCAACGCGGAGGTGGCCGGTGAAGTCTTCAACCTGGCCCACGGGGACGTGATGTTCGGCGGACTCCCGTTATTCCACGTGTTCGGCCAGACCGTGGCCCTGAACGGCGTGATCTGCGCCGGTGCGACCGTCACGCTGCTGCCGCGCTTCCACCCCGCCGAGGCGCTCGAGGTGCTGCGCCGGGACCGGGTGACCATCTTCGCCGGCGTGCCCACCATGTACGTCGCGCTGCTCCACCAGTCCGGGCAGGATCCGCAGGCCGTGGAGGGGATCGACCTGCGCGCCGGGGTATCGGGCGGATCGTCCATGCCCGTGGAGGTCCTGGCCAAGTTCGAGAAGGTCTTCGGCACCACGGTGTTCGAGGGCTACGGGCTCTCGGAGACCTCTCCCGTGGTGTGCTTCAACCAGCCCGGCAACGTGCGCAAGCCGGGCTCCATCGGCTCCGAGGTGCGCGGCGCGCAGCTGCGCGTGGTGGACGGCCAGGACAACGAGGTCCCCACCGGCGAGGTCGGCGAGCTCGTGGTGGCCGGCCAGTACGTCATGAAGGGCTACTGGCACAAGCCGGAGGCCACCGAGGAGGCCATGCGCGGCGGCTGGTTCCACACGGGGGACATGGCCCGGAAGGACGAGGACGGCATGTTCTTCATCGTGGACCGCAAGAAGGACATGATCCTGCGCGGCGGCTACAACGTGTACCCGCGTGAGGTCGAGGAGGTCATCTACCAGTTCCCGGGCGTGGTGGAGGCCGCCGTGGTGGGGGTCCCGGACGAGAAGCACGGCGAGGAGGTCGGCGCCGTGGTCGTGTTCGAGTCCGGCGTGCTCGAGTCCAAGGGCAAGGAAGCGCTGACCCGGGAGCTGGACGCCTTCGTGCAGGAACGGGTGGCCAAGTACAAGTACCCCCGCATCTACCGCGTCACCGACGAGCTGCCCAAGGGCCCCACGGGCAAGATCCTGAAGCGCGAACTCACCCTCGATGCATAAATACTGACTGGCGTGTATAGTCATGCATGAAGCGCGGGAGGTCCCGTGCAGTCAGAGCCGTCGTTGAGCAGTGTGGAGGGAAGCGCCGTGAGTGATCGCGTGGTATTGGCCTACTCGGGTGGACTGGACACGTCCGTGGCCATCGGGTGGATCGGTGAGGCCACCGGTGCCGAGGTCGTGGCCGTGGCCGTGGACGTGGGACAGGGTGGCGAGGACCTGGAGACCATCCGCCAGCGCGCTCTGGACTGCGGCGCGGTCGAGGCGTACGTGGCTGATGCCCGGGACGAGTTCGCGAGCGAGTACTGCATGCCCGCGCTGCAGGCCAACGGTCTCTACATGGACTCGTACCCGCTGGTCTCCGCCGTGTCCCGCCCGGTGATCGTCAAGCACCTGGTGGCGGCCGCGAAGAAGTTCGGCGCCACCACGGTGGCCCACGGCTGCACGGGCAAGGGCAACGACCAGGTCCGCTTCGAGGTGGGCATCCAGACCCTCGGTCCGGAGCTCAAGTGCATCGCCCCGGTGCGGGACCTCGCGCTGACCCGTGAGAAGGCCATCACCTACGCGGAGCAGAACAACCTGCCGATCGAGACCACCAAGAAGAACCCGTTCTCGATCGACCAGAACGTGTGGGGTCGTGCGGTGGAGACGGGCTTCCTCGAGGACATCTGGAACGGGCCCACCAAGGACGTCTACGACTACACGGACGACCCCACCTTCCCGCCCGCCGCGGACGAGGTCGTGATCACGTTCGAGAAGGGCATCCCCGTGGCGATCGACGGCAAGCCCGTCACCCCGCTGCAGGCCATCCAGGAGATGAACCGCCGCGCCGGCGCGCAGGGCGTGGGCCGGATCGACATCGTGGAGGACCGCCTCGTGGGCATCAAGTCCCGCGAGATCTACGAGGCCCCCGGGGCCATGGCGCTGATCGCCGCGCACCAGGAGCTCGAGAACGTCACCATCGAGCGCGAGCAGGCCCGCTTCAAGAAGACCGTGGGCCAGCGCTGGACGGAGCTCGTCTACGACGGCCAGTGGTTCTCCCCGCTGAAGAAGTCCCTGGACGTGTTCATCCAGGACACCCAGACCTACGTGAACGGCGACATCCGCATGGAGCTGCACGCCGGGCGGGCCACGGTGACCGGTCGCCGTTCGAACACCGGGCTGTACGACTTCAACCTGGCCACGTACGACGAGGGCGACTCCTTCGACCAGTCCAACGCCCGCGGCTTCATCGAGCTGTTCGGCATGTCCTCCAAGGTCGCGTCCCGGCGCGAGCAGGGACTCGCCGGGAAGTGACACCCGGTGGCCGCGGCAGCGCGGCCCCACCGCCCACGGGCGGACCCGGACGGCCGGGCTCCTAGACTGGAGCCCGGCCGTTCACCACGCCGGGCGGCGTCGTCCCCGGCCCCCGCAGGGTCGCCGCACGCGCGGCTCGGCCCCCGCGGGGGACAGCGCACGCGCCACTCGACCCGCAGGGGGACGCGGCGCCCGGCCCACGAACCACAGCACACGTCAGCGAGGAGCACCATGGCCCAGCACGAGCAGCACGGAACCAACGAGGGCGCCCTGTGGGGTGGCCGCTTCGCCGGGGGACCGGCGGACGCGCTCGCCGAGCTGAGCCGCTCCACCCAGTTCGACTGGCGCCTGGCGCCGTACGACATCGCGGGCTCCCGCGCGCACGCCCGGGTGCTGCACACCGCGGGGCTGCTGGACGACGCCGAGCTCGCGGGCATGCTCGACGCCCTGGACCGGCTCGAGGCGGACGTGCGCAGCGGCGCGTACGCCCCGGCGCCCTCGGACGAGGACGTCCACGGCTGCCTCGAGCGCGGACTGATCGAGCGCGCCGGGGCCCAGCTGGGCGGCAAGCTGCGGGCCGGGCGCTCCCGCAACGACCAGATCGCCACGCTCGGGCGCATGTACCTGCGGGACCACGCCTCGATCGTGGCCCGCAACCTGCTGGACGTGGTGCGCGCGCTGATCGAGCAGGCCGAGCGCCACCCGAACGCCCCCATGCCGGGGCGCACGCACCTGCAGCACGCCCAGCCGGTGCTGCTGTCCCACCACCTGCTGGCCCACGCGTGGGCCGTGCTGCGGGACGTCCAGCGGTTCGTGGACTGGGACCGCCGCGCGGCCGTCTCGCCCTACGGGTCCGGAGCGCTCGCGGGCTCCTCCCTGGGGCTGGACCCGAATGCCGTGGCCGCGGAGCTCGGCTTCGACTCCGCAGTGCACAACTCGATCGACGGCACGGCCTCGCGGGACGTCTACGCCGAGTTCGCGTGGGTGTGCGCGATGGCCGCAGTGGACATCTCGCGCATGAGCGAGGAGGTCACCACGTGGGCCACCAAGGAGTTCTCCTTCGTGACCCTGGACGACGCCTTCTCCACGGGCTCCTCGATCATGCCGCAGAAGAAGAACCCGGACGTCGCCGAGCTCGCGCGCGGCAAGGCGGGCCGGCTCATCGGGGACCTCACCGGCCTGCTGGCCACGCTCAAGGGCCTGCCGCTCGCCTACAACCGCGACCTGCAGGAGGACAAAGAGCCGGTCTTCGACGCGATCGACCAGCTCGAGGTGCTGCTGCCGGCGGTCGCCGGGATGATGGCCACGCTCGAGTTCCACCCCGATCGCCTCGCGGAGCTCGCACCGCAGGGCTTCGCGCTCGCCACGGACGTGGCGGAGTGGCTCGTGCGCCAGGGTGTGCCCTTCCGCGAGGCCCACGAGATCTCGGGGGAGGCCGTGCGCGTGTGCGAGGAGCAGGGCATCGAGCTGTGGGACCTCACGGACGAGCAGTTCGCGGCCATCTCGACGCACCTCACACCGGGCGTGCGCGAGGTCCTCACGGTGGCCGGTTCGCTCGCCTCCCGCAGCTCGCAGGGCGGGACCGCACCCGAGGCCGTGGCCCGGCAGCTCACGGAGCTGAAGCGGCAGCTCGCGGAGCTCGCCGCCTTCGAGACGCGCGAGCCTGTGATCTCGTGAGCCTCGCGCTGCACGAGCTGCTGTCCCGGCCCGCGCCCGACGTCGCTCCCCGGCTCCTCGGGGCCGTGCTCGTCTGCGCGCGGGACACCGGCACGGTCGCGTTGCGCCTCACGGAGGTGGAGGCCTACGGCGGTCCGCAGGACTCGGACCTCCCGGACCCGGGGGCGCACACGTTCCGGGGTCGCACCGCGCGCAACGCCGCCATGTTCGGGCCGCCGGGGCACCTGTACGTCTACTTCACCTACGGGCTGCACCACGCCGTGAATGTCGTGTGCCGACCCGAGGGCATGGGCGGGGGCATCCTGATCCGCTCCGGTGAGGTGGTCCTGGGGACCGAGCCCGCCACGCGGCGTCGGCTGGCCACGCGCAGCTCGGAACCCCCGTTCGCCACACTGGCCCGCGGGCCCGGCAACACCGCGCAGGCCCTCGGCCTGACCCTCGCGGACGACGCCGCCGCGATCGTGGATCTCGGGACCTCCCTCGATCCCGTGGCCCGTGCCCGCGAGGCCGTGGCCGAGCGGGAGGGAACCACCTGGACGGGTCTGGCGCTCGCGGAGCCTGCACCGGAGGAGTTCATGGAGACCCCGCGCACGGGAGTGTCCGGGGAGGGCGGCACCGATGCCTTCCCGTGGCGCTTCGCCCTGTCCGGGGAGCCCACGGTGTCCCCGTACCGACGAGCCACGGTGAAACGGCGCCGCACACGTTGACTCCGAGGGGGCGCAACCGGTCGCGGCGGATACGATGACCGGGTGACTGAATCCGTGGAACAGATGATCGACCGGTTGTGCGCCAAGATCCCCGACCACCCCGAGCCGGGGGTGCTGTTCCGTGACCTCACACCGCTGTTCGCGGACGGGCCCGGGTTCCACCGCACGGTGGACGCCCTCGTGGACGCCTTCGACGGCCAGTACGACTGCGTGGCCGGCGTGGAGGCGCGCGGCTTCATGATCGCCGCCGCCGTGGCCTACGCCTCCGGGGCCGGGATCATTCCCGTGCGCAAGGAGGGCAAGCTGCCCCGGGAGACCATCTCCCAGTCGTACAACCTCGAGTACGGCACCGGGACGCTGGAGATCCACACCGACGACGCCCCACGGGGTGCGCGCGTGCTCGTGCTCGACGACGTCCTGGCCACCGGCGGAACACTCGGCGCCGCGGCGTCCCTGCTGACCCGGGGCGGCTACAACGTCGCGGGGTTCGGCGTGATCATGGAGCTCACCGCGCTGCGCGGTCGCGCCCAGCTGGGTGGGCACCGGGTGCGCGCGCTGCTGCGCGTGTGAGCGCCCCGGCGGCGTCGGCCGAACGGTAGGATGGTCGATCGCCGGTCGAGGAACCGGCGTTTCCGGCTGTGTGCGTGAGGTGAACTGCGTGGAGGAATCCGCAACCGTGGGAGTGTCCCGGCAACTCGAGCTGGAGCGCGAGCACGTCGCCACGGCCTACGCGCGGCTCGACGAGCTGCGGGCACAGAGCGAGCGCGAGCTGCGCCGGGTGCGGACCACCCAGTACGGCGGAGGCCACCAGGCCCGTTCGGAGCGCGATGCGTTCGCCACCCACTACGAGGACCGGCTCACCCAGCTCAACGCCGTGGACGAGCGGCTCGTGTTCGGCCGCCTGGACACCACGGAGGACGAACGGCACTACGTGGGCCGGCTCGGGCTGGCCACCGAGGACCACCGCCGGCTCGTGCTGGACTGGCGCGCCCGTGAGGCGGGCGCCTTCTACCAGGCCACGGCCGCGAACCCCATGGACCTCGTGCGCCGCCGCCACCTCATCATGGACGGGCGGGACGTCACCGCGCTCGAGGACGACGTCTTCGACGCGGAGCGGGTCGCGGACGAGGACGTGGTGCACGGGGAGGGCGCGCTGATCGCCGCGCTGAACTCCGAGCGCACGGGCCGCATGACGGACATCGTGGCCACCATCCAGGCCGAGCAGGACCGGATCATCCGCGCGCCGCTGTCCGGTGTGAGGGTGGTTCAGGGCGGGCCCGGCACGGGCAAGACGGCCGTGGCCCTGCACCGCGCGGCGTTCCTTCTCTACGAGCACCGGGAACGACTGGCCAAGTCCGGTGTGCTGATCGTGGGACCTTCGTCCTCCTTCCTCTGGTACATCGAACGCGTCCTGCCCGCTCTGGGCGAGACGGGTGTGGTGATGTCCTCGCTCGCGGACCTCTACCCGGGCGTCCACGGCACGGTCGAGCCGGACCCCTGGGTCACCCGCTGGAAGTCGGGGCTGCACATGGTGGACGTGGTGGCCCGCGCGGTCGCCGACCGCCAGAAGGTCCCGCCCCGTGCCCAGTGGCTCACCGTGGACGGCCACCGCGTGAAGCTCTCCCGGTCCCTCGTGCGCCGCGCCCGTGAGCGCGCCCGCGCGACCGGCAAGCCCCATAACCAGGCCCGCGAGACGTTCGTGAAGGTGGTCATCAAGGAGCTCGCGCAGAAGCTCGGGGACGAGCTGAACGAGAAGGCCGGCTCCACCATGGACCGCTCGTACCTCAAGGAGGACCTGCGGCAGTCCCGCGAGGTCAGGATCGCGCTCAACCTGCTGTGGCTGCCCCTGACGCCCCAGCAGCTCGTGGGCCAGCTGTTCAGCAAGGAGCACTACTTGCGTTCCGCCGCCCCGGAGCTGAGTGACGCGGAGGTCGCGCGCCTGCTCCGTCCCGCGGACGCGCCGCTCACGGTCGCGGACGTCGCCCTGCTCGACGAGGCCGCCGAGCTGCTCGGGGACTTCGAGTCCGCGGGCATCACCGTGCGCGGTGACCGGTCACTCGAGGAGCGCAAGTCCCAGGAGTCCGCGCAGAAGGCCCTGGAGGCCATGGCCGAGGGCTTCGAGGACATCGGTGCCCAGGGCGTGGTGACGGTCGAGCAGCTCACGGCGTTCAACGCCGAGGCGCCGCACCGCATGACCGCGGCCGAGGCGGCGTCGTCGGACCGCACATGGGCCTACGGGCACGTGGTCGTGGACGAGGCGCAGGAGCTGTCGCCCATGCAGTGGCGGGTGCTGATGCGCCGGTGCCCGCTGAAGTCGTTCACCGTGGTGGGGGACATCGCGCAGGCGGGAAACGCCGCCGCCGCGCGCACGTGGTCCGAGGCGCTCGAACCGTTCGTGGGGGAGCGCTTCGACCTCGAGGAGCTCACGGTCAACTACCGCACGCCCCAGCCGATCGCCGACGCCGCCGCGCGGGTGGCGCGCGCGGCAGGCCTCACCGTGTCCGACCCCCGGGCCGTGCGCGACGGCGAGGCCCCCGATGTCCTGTGCACGGGCACCGAGGACGAGGTGACGCACGCGGTGGTGCGGTGCGTGGGAACCGAACTCGACGCCCTCGCCGGAGGCCTCGTGGGGGTCGTGTGCCCGGGCCACCTCATCGGCGCGGTCGGCCGGACCCTGGACCGGGAGTTCCCCGGGCTGGTCGCCGCGGGCATGCGCAGCCTGGACCGGCGCATCATGGTCCTCACCCCGTGGGACGCCAAGGGCCTGGAGTTCGACTCTGTCGTGGTCGTCGAGCCGAACGACATCGCCGGGGACCCTGCGGGCGGGGCGGGCAACCTGTACGTGGCCATGACCCGGCCCACCCAGCGGCTGCACCTCGTGGGCGCGCACGGCATGCCCGCCGGCATCACGGAGCAGGGCGGGGAGCCCCAGCCCGTCGCCTGATAAATTGGTCGGCGTGTCAACCACCGATCTCAGCACGCAGCACAACGATCCCTCGTTCTCCTCCCTCTGGGAGGAACTGAACTGGCGGGGCCTGGTCCAGGTCTCCACGGACCCGGAGGCCCTGCAGGCGGCGCTGGACGGTGAGCCGATCACCTACTACTGCGGCTTCGATCCCACGGCGTCCTCCCTTCACCTGGGCCACCTCGTGCAGCTGCTGCTGCTGCGCCGGTTGCAGCTCGCGGGGCACCACCCCATCGGCCTGGTGGGTGGATCCACCGGCCTGATCGGCGACCCCCGGCAGACCTCCGAGCGCATCCTCAACTCGCGCGAGACCGTGGCGCAGTGGGTGGAGATGCTGCGCGAGCAGGTCCAGCGCTTCCTGTCCTTCGACGGGGAGAACCCCGCCCGCATGGTCAACAACCTGGACTGGACGTCGCAGCTGTCGGCCATCGATTTCCTGCGCGACATCGGCAAGAACTTCCGCGTGGGCACCATGATCAAGAAGGACATCGTGGCCAAGCGACTGAACTCGGAGGAGGGGATCTCCTACACCGAGTTCAGCTACCAGATCCTGCAGGGACTGGACTTCCTGAACCTCTACCGGCAGTACGGCTGCACCCTGCAGACCGGCGGCTCGGACCAGTGGGGCAACCTCACCTCCGGCACGGACCTCGTGCGCAAGACCGAAGGTGCCGCGGTGCACGCCATCGGCACCCCGCTGATCACCAACTCGGACGGCACCAAGTTCGGCAAGTCCGAGGGCAACGCCATCTGGCTGAACCCGGAGCTGACATCGCCCTACGCCTTCTACCAGTTCTGGCTCAACACCGCAGACGCCGACGTGGCCGACCGCTTGAAGGTCTTCACCTTCCGCACTCGCGAGGAGATCACCGAGCTCGAACGGCTCACACGCGAGGAGCCGTACCGCAGGGAAGCGCAGCGCGTGCTCGCGGAGGACGTCAACACGCTGGTGCACGGTGCCGAGGCCACCCGACAGGCCATCGAGGCATCCGCTGCGGTGTTCGGAAAGGGAGCCTTCGAGGACCTGGACGAGTCCACGCTCGCGGCGGTGGCGGACGCTCTTCCCGGCATGACCGTGACGGGGCGGGAGGAGCAGCCGGTGGTGGACCTGCTGGTGGGCACCGGGCTGTCCGAGTCCAAGTCCGCGGCGCGACGCACCCTCAAGGAGGGTGGCGTGTCCGTCAACAACCACAAGATCACGGGGGAGGACGCCGTGGTCACCTCGGACGAGCACCTGCACGGCCGTTTCGTGCTGCTGCGGCGCGGCAAGAAGAACCTCGCGGCCGTCACGTTCACAGACTAGCTCCCGCCGGCCCCGGCGCCGGGTCGAGGCAGTCGCCTCTGCCCCGCGCCCGTCGGCGCCGCGAGGCACCAGGTACCTCCGCGGCCGGCGCGATCCGAGAGGGCCGTGCAACCCTGCAGCGCCCTCTCCTCACGAGCCAGGACCGGCACTTTGCGCCAGTCCTGGCTCGTGTGTAATGTATTCCGAGTCGCCGCGGCGAGGGGCCCGAAAGGGATCGGACCTGCGGGGGTGACCGGCAAAGATCAGCCCGAGCGATCGGACCTTGTTCATGCTACGGTTGCCCAGCAGCCCGCAGGGGAAGCGCAGAGACTTGAGAAGTCAAGTTGACACGCCGAACCAGGCAGGGATAAGCTCTTCTAGTTGCTCCAGCAAGGGACCAGAAAGGTCCAACCGGGAGCAGCAATCAAAGTCTTGATCCGCCGCAGGGCGTGATCGCAACCGACCGTGGTGGTCCTCGTGATGGGGAGCTGCGTTGTGGTGTGTTGTTTGTCAACTCAATAGTGTGTCTAGTTTGTTGATACCAGAAGTTTTATATTTTTGGTTGA